>JABDEF010000027.1 GCA_013287235.1 Gammaproteobacteria bacterium | reverse complement strand
AAAGTACAGTAATTAAGGGAATAACATGAAAGTGATTATTGAATCTCTGTACATGACAAAAAATTATTAATGTAACTTCTCAATGATCTCGAGCAATGACTGTTCGTTCACAATCAAGTAGTAAACGCCAGCGTAGATAAGGTTTTGCCTACCTGTTTGCAAAACCTTTTTTTTCAGGGACGAAAAAATAGAGCGTACAGGGATGTATTCACAGCGTGTTTTGCAAACAGGTAGGCAAAACCTTATCCACGCCGGCGTTTACTGCTTGATTGTGAACAAATATTAATTGCCCGAGGTATGAGAGGTTAGGTTTAATAATTTTTTGTCATGTACAGAGAAAAATTTACCCGATTCCATGAAAAAATATTTTCTTGCCGAAGGGGTCGGGCATTATGGATTATTCAATGGCAGCAAGTTTAGAAAATTCATTCTTCCCGTTATTCAGCAATTTATTGAAACGCATAGTAGAAAATAATCCTTATTGGTATCTGCTCAACCGTTCTAATGCAAACGAGATCTCAAGCAAGAAGTCTCGTATAAAAGCATTGCGGGACGACGTGGCTTGAGTAAAACAATATCAAATCTCTTGTACTGATTTTAATACACTGGGATAATAAATATTTCAATGAAGTAGAAAGGGATTATTCTATGAAACCGTTATGCCCGCTGATTCTGAGTTTTTGTGGTTTATTTTTACTCGGTTGTGCGTCCACCGCTACTCATTCGACTGCGCAAAAGCAACAAATGCAGGCGACGATGAAACAAGCATACCTCTCTCAAAAAAATCCTATGGCAATCACACTTTTTACAAATGGTAAAAAACCTTCCACCCCTTATAAAGTGATGGGAAAAGAAACAATTCCAAAATATAATCTTGCTGGCATTAAAAGACAAGAAGCGCAACTTCGAGAAGCGATGCGAAATTTTGCGGCAAACCTTGGTGGCGATGCAGTGATAGATATTACCCATGATGATCAAAATATCATAGGTACGGTCATTGCATTTCAGGATTCGAGAGAGAGTAAGGTGGGAGTATAACTGATTCTCTCACGCATCACCCAACCCTCTCCCGCTGATCAGCACAGTTTTTCAATCAATCGAGGGCGGGAGAGGGTTGGGTGAGGACGGTGGGATTTTTAAAACTGATGCCCCATCGTTTGTAATAATGTTAAAAGATCATCATCCGGTTCGCTTTCTTCTTTCTGAAAGAATCTCGGACTTGTCTTATTCAAACAATGTTTTTTATATAACTTTTCATCTAAAAGATAATGATAGTGATTGCCGAGTTTATCCCCTTGAGAGACATTGGTATAAACAAGATAAAGTGTTTTATCACTACCCTCATACTTATATTCCGCGTCATAACCTTTACTAAACACTCTGATGGATATTTGGATCATATTGGACATTCCCATGATTTCAGCCTGCCCACCCCAGGTGTTTTTTTGATTCATCCAATGCGAATAATGATCCCAATTTTCCTTTGAGACATCATCCGCAATCACTTGTTTATGTTCATTAGAAAAACTTTTAGATTCTTCATGCACGATCCGGTGCCGCATGACGTGTCTGATATTAAGTAAATTTTCATTACGATAGATTTTAGAATTTTTTGCACAATCATAGGATTTTAAGAGGTTATAGACAGCATCTCTTGTATTCATATCATTGACAACCAATTCTGTGCCATCATTTAACCAATACGTTTCAGCATCGCCGACAAGCAATGTGTAAGATTTCTCAAATTCTTTTTTATCATTCAATGTCGGAAGCAAATATGCCATGATAAAAGACCAAAATAAACAATTATGATCATTGGGCACATCGACTTCAACCATCTCTTTTGGATATTTACTTTTAGATGTAGCAGGTACTTCTTTTTTTTCATCCGATAAATCTTTTGGTGCTTTCGCTTTTTTTATTGCTACTTGAATGTCAGGATCATTCGGGCGCAAACGAAGTGCTTCTTCATAATGTCTCAGCGCCGCTTCCGAATTCTCGCCTAACAAAACATTTCCGAAACCATAAAAAGCATCAGCTGAGTGAGGATTTAATTCTATTGCTTGAAGATATTGCTCACGTGCATCAGGATTTTTTATTCCCCATAATGCATCGCCTCTTGAAACTGAAAGATAATAATATGTTTTTTTAATATTCTTCGCATTCAAAAATGCAATCGCTTCTTTATATTCACCTAATCTTATTAATGCTTGAGCATATAACGAACTTACATGGAGATCTTTATCATCATAAGGTTCAATCGCAACAGAGTGAAAAGCCTTCTTTGCTTCATCTATCAGACCTATTTTATGAAAAATGATTCCTTTAAGACAACGTGTTTCAACGGAATCATCACGCTTGAGCGTTGATTTTTTAAGAAATGAATGCGCTTTTTTAAATTCACCTAATTCATATAAACAAAAAACTTTATTTTTTTTAAGTTCATTGTTTTTACTTTTCAACGTTTTCAACAAATAATCGATATCAACCAAGGCTTCTTTAAATTTACCTGCTCTCATTAACAATGCAGACCTGATCATATATAATTTTTGATCGTCAGGGCCTACTTCTAGCGCCTCATTAATACAAAGTAGAGCTACATCTATTTTATTTTCATTTGAATAATCTAAAACGGTTTGCATAAATTGCTTTTTATCTTTCAAATATCTTCCTTGCATAAACACTCCCTTGAACTTTAGTATAAATTACAAAGAAGCCTTATACATGAAATATAAGCATTTGTCATTCCCTGCTACGGCAGGAATGACATTTAGGCGGAGTTTGTATTACCCGAGGGAATGATTTCTGCGTTATTAATTTGAATTTCATGATGTGGATAAGGTGGTTTAATGCCATGCTTTTCAAATACATCCCAAATGGCCATCAACACTTCAGAACGCACACACATTCTGGATCTGACTTGTCGCAAATTAACATAATAACGCACTTCAAATTCAATTAATTCATCTGCTAATTCTTTTAAATACACCTCTGGCATAGGATCATTTAACACATCCTTATGATTTGCGAGTGTTTGATAAATTAAAAGCTGCACATTATGCGGACTATCATGTCTATGGATTTTGATCGTAACAACCGTTCGTACAATATGATCTTTTGCGGTCCAGTTAGTGAAAGATTTACTGAAAATTTCCGCATTGGGCACTAACACTTCCATATGATCCCACGTACGGATTGTCACGGCTCTTCCACCCACATGCATCACATCGCCCTCATAGCCACCAATCGTGACTGTATCGCCTACACGTAAAGGGCGTTCCAATAATAATAAAAATCCACAAACAAAATTATTTGCAATATCACGGAGACCCAAACCCACACCAAAAGCAAATGCACCTGCAACGACCGTGAGCGCTCTTAAATCGATGCCGACGACACGCATCCCAATTAAAACACCAATTAAAATCATGGTATATTGACTTAAAATAGCAATACTATTTCGAATGCCTAAATCTTTTGTGCGTGACATCAAGAAGCGATAAACAAATTCTCGTGTCCAACGCGCTGACCAATACAGTAGTGATGCAATCACAACGAGTTCAATTATGCTTAGCAAAGTGATTGGCGTATTTAAAACATCTATCAATTCATAATGAAGCAATTTACCTAAACGATCGACGACTGGCGATTGCCTATCCCAACCATAAAAGAAAAATAAAATCACCCAGGCAGAAAGAAATAAAAGTACCCGTAAAATATTATCGACAGGCTTAAGAAATGCTTCTGTCCATAACCAACCATTATTGACGTGACGAATCAAAAGACGCGAGGAAAATTCCATCAAATCACTCAGCATGCCTCGTAAAATTAAATAACCGATTAAAATAAAAATAAAAATCCCTTCATACCAAGAAATGGTTAACACAAAATTTAAGAATCCAAACACACCGATCAGTGAGTTCACCAGCAAAATTAATGGCAAAAGCACGCCCAAGAGGCGTATGACCTTTCGCGCATAGGTTTTTTGTTCATCAATGTGTGGCAAAATAAGTTGCGGCAAAACATCCCATGACTTAAGCAGAAAGAGTGATACAATCGCAATGAAAAACACAAATAACCGATAAAATAAATCCTTGATTTCATACACTAATGGGAGTTGATGTAGAAAAACCGTAAGGGCAGTAATAATTCCGCCAATAATAAAAGTCCACTTTAATCGATAAAAAAGTCGCACATCATGTCCCGCACGATCGTGCATCGTTTCAAGCAAGGAGAAACGCGCGATTGTAATTAATGATTTTGTAAAGAACCAGACCAAACCCACATTCAGAAGAAAATGAAAATGTTGTGGTGGGACGCGACACATTAATAAAAACCAATAAACATTACCAATGATGGCTATATCAAATAAGTTTCGATGTGTCAATTTAATCAAAAGCCATTTTAAATTAATATGTCCAAATTCTTTCTCTTTCATACCGGACACAGTTTTATTGAGCAAGCGATTGGAAAAATAAATCATACTTATCCAAATCATTTCAGAAAACCCTAATAGCATCCAAAAGAAACCTCCTCCGAAAGAAAGCGATTTCATGATCGTATTCCATAAGCTTTTAATCATTTGGAAAGTAAGGGTCGGTAATAGCACCATTTCATTTCCCAAATCGAGCCATGCTTTGGCACCAAAGCCAACCAGTCCTTGACGCTGAGAAAGCTCTTGCTGTAAGGCTGACTCTAAAGTCGTTCGAAATACAGTCATATCATTATTTAATTCAGAAACGGTCTTTATTGCATTTTTATACTGTTGATTTAAATTCTGAAGATTATTCACATCCATCGTATTATCCATTTTTTGTTGAATCAAAAATGATTTGCGATTTTCTATGATGTCGATACGCTTTGATATAAGCGTATCTAAACGTACGAATTGTTTCGAAAGAGCCTGGGTTTGTTCACTGACTTTATTCAGTAAAGTAATCGAGCTACTACGCGAAATCGACACTTTTAGCTGAGAAATTTGATCTTGATATCGTGCAATTAACATTTGCAAATACATGAAATTCACATTTTCACTGGCGTAAAATATTTCATTCGCAAGTTTTATGTAAGCGGCATGAGTTTTAACTTTTGAGTTTTCTAATTTTTTAGATTGTTCCGTTAAATCATTTAAACGAGAAAGCCAAATATTTTGTTGTTCTTGATAATTAATTTCTGATTTTGCTTGTTGCTCCTTCAACTGCATCATGGTTTGTGATTTTAATAAATTTTCAATACGCTGATATCGTGTGTTGTAAATTTGTAGAATTTTTTCTGAAACTTTTTGCAGTTTTACCAAATATTCGGATCGGCTTTTTTCACGTAATAACAAATCTTTTTGATAAGATAGCTGTGAGCGTAAATTTTTTAAATTAGGCGCGCCACTTCTTCCGACATTCATACCAAATACATCATAGACATTTAATTGATTTTCAATTTCTTGAATATCTTTTTCTAGAAGATTTGTTGTTTGTTGTGATTCTGATAACTCGATATTGATACCATCTACATTAGACTTCGCAACAGAAATATCAAGCTTTACCCAATTAAGCCAATCTTTACTGACACGGTCCATGGATAAATTCGCAATTTGTTTATCTTGTTGTAATGTCAGATGATTTAATTCAGATTCAGCACGTTCATAGCGGTTTTTTAATAATTCAACTTGCTGCGCAACCACCTTTGTTTTATCTAAGTAAAAATCATTGCCCAATTCTTGAGGATCAGCATAGGAAAACGATATCCAAAATAATCCAAAAAGAATACAAATGAGATTAAACAGTAACTTCTGCATTATTCATCCCCACTTTATGACGCAATAATACCAAGATAAAAAGACTAGGAAAGCATAATATAAATGAACACCAAAAAAGATAACTCCATCCGTAATGGGTGACAAGATTCGAAGCAACAGGCCCCGCGAGGACACGCGCCAAAGAAAATAGTGCGGATAATAAAGCATATTGCAAAGCACTATAGCGTTTATCACAAAGTGACATAATAAATGCTACAAATGCGGCGGTACTCATCCCACTACAAAATGATTCGATAAAAATACTGCTAAACATTAACGTATAATTTTTGCCTGTTGATGCTAGCAAAACAAAAAACACATTTGAGAATGCTTGCAATAAACCAAAATATAGCAGTGCTTGGAACAAGCGCATGCGTATTAATAAAATTCCCGCAAAAAATGCGCCTAAAATAGCGGCAATTAAACCACCCGTTTTATAGGCGATGCCGACATCCGTGAGCGTAAAACCTAATCCTTTTAATAAAAAAGTGCTCATCAAAGAAATGGCTAATGCATCTCCCATTTTGTACAGTAAGACAAATAATAAAATGAGAACAATTTTCTCACGTTGGATTAAATTGAAATAAGATGCTTTTATCACTTTTAAAAAAGATTTTGGGACAATCGGCGTATCTTCATTCGGTGAAAAATAAGTCGAGAACAGTGAAATGGCAATCAAACAGGCCATGATTTGATACAGGATGCGCCAACCCCAATGATCCGCGATAATCAATGCAATTCCGCCTGAAATCAGCATGGCAAAACGATACCCAAATGTAAAAACAGCAGCACCTAATCCTCGCTCATTGGCATATAGAATATCTGTTCGATACGCATCAATCGCAATATCTTGTGTTGCAGATAAAAAAGCAATGGTGAGTGCAAGTATGCCAATCATCCCTGGTTCGCGCCCAGGCGTTAAATTTGCCATTAAAAACAATGTGACGCAAAGCCCCAGTTGCGCGAGCAAAACCCACCCTCGCCGTCTGCTTAAAAAAGGAGGAATATAACGATCTAATAGGGGTGCCCAAACAAATTTCCAAACGTATGGTAAACCCAGCAAGGATAATGTACCAATGGTGATAATACTAATCCCTGATTCTGTAAACCACGCCTGCAGTGTTGATCCCGTCAATGCTAAAGGTAATCCTGATGAAAAGCCGAGAAGTAATACTGCTAAAATACGTTTATTTTTTATATAATACTCGAAGATCATTATGGAAGAAAACCTTGATATTTAAACTAAAGTGCTATTTTATCACTTTTTAGTGATAAATTAAAATTCGTGGCATATTGGGGTCAGGCCCTGACCCCAATACGCCTCAAAAGTGAGAACAACATGACCCACGTCAGTGTATTCGATATATTTTCTATTGGTATAGGACCCTCCAGTTCACATACCGTAGGCCCTATGAAAGCAGCAAGCAGCTTTGTGACAGGACTTGATAAAGAAAATTTTTTATTAAAAACTGTACGAGTAAAAATTGAATTATTTGGTTCACTTGCATTTACTGGAAAAGGGCATGGTACCGACAATGCCATACTGCTCGGCTTAGAAGGCTATGCACCAGATACCATTAACCCTGATTTCATCCCTATTCGTGCAAAAGAAATCCAGAAAAATAAAAATATTTCTTTATTAAACAAATGCTTGATCTATTTTAATCTTGATGAAGATCTTAACTTTAATCGAAAGGATTTGTTACCCACCCATACCAATGGCATGCGATTTACAGCCTTTGATGAAGCAAAAGTGCAGCTAAACCAACAAATTTATTATTCTATTGGTGGCGGTTTTATTATCACAGAAAACCCGCCCAAACCTTCTTCAGAGACTGAAGTTCCCTATCCTTTTAGCAATGCGAAAGAATTATTAAGCCACTGCAACAACCAGGATTTCACTATCAAAGATATCATGCTGGCAAATGAATGCAGCAAACGTCCCCTAGATGAAGTCATGAATGGTTTAATGCGCATTGCAGACGTCATGCGAGAATGCATTCAAAAAGGATGCAAATCTGAGGGCATTTTACCGGGTGGATTGAAGATAGAACGACGCGCGCCTGCACTTTATCAAAAATTAATACAAAAAGGTATTCCGAAATCGTTCGAATTGACAGACAGTATGTCATGGTTAAATCTTTACGCCATTGCAGTGAACGAAGAAAATGCCGCGGGTAGCCGGGTTGTTACAGCCCCCACCAATGGTGCCGCTGGGGTTATCCCTGCGGTTTTACACTATTATTTGGATTTTTATCCTGAAAGCCGACCAGAGGATGCCATTGACTTTCTGTTAGTGGCAGGTGCCATTGCCATTCTTTACAAAAAAGGGGCTTCCATCTCAGGAGCGGAAGTCGGTTGCCAAGGAGAAGTCGGAGCAGCCTGTTCGATGGCCGCAGGTGCTTTAACAGCTATGTTGAATGGCACCATTTATCAGATCGAAAACGCTGCAGAAATCGCTATGGAGCATCATTTAGGCATGACATGCGACCCTATTGGGGGATTAGTCCAAATACCCTGCATTGAACGAAATGCCATGGGGGCTGTAAAAGCGGTGAATGCCGCGCGTCTTGCTTTACTAGGAAATGGCCAACATTTTGTCTCTCTTGATAAAGTCATTGCCACCATGAAACAAACCGGAAAAGATATGCTCGCCATTTACAAGGAGACTTCTCTGGGAGGACTTGCAGCAAATATTCCGGAGTGTTAGTGCCTGTCGTCAATTCGCTAGGATGAGCCAGAAATCGTTGATTTTAGAGCTGCAGCGCAGCATACATTGTTGGTATGTGAGCAGCGGACCGCAAAAAATCACCGATTTATAGCCATCTAGTAGAATTGACGACAGGCACTAGTCATATCCCCTTTGAAAAAACGAGTGCAGCGAGGCGGGGGATTTTTTAAGCTGTCCCTTAGTTTATCGTTGACCCTAAAATTAGTTGCAGCGCATCGGAAAAACTCATGTTATAATCTTAAAATTAATCAATTTGTTATTCATAAGACATGACTGCAGACGTTATTATTTACGACCAACCTCTGAATGAATTAATAAGAGTATGCTTGCGCATAGAACTTCTTTTTCTTCAGATTGATCACCAAATCAATGATACTTCTGAACTTGCAGCACGCAGTGTGGTTGCATCTATTATTAATCTTTTGCAATTGTTAGATAGACCCGATCTCAAAGCAAAATTAGCAAAAGAATTGAGTCATCAAACATCTTTACTCATGCGTTTAGAAAATACACCTGAAATTGATCATGAAAAATTACATACATTATTAAAACAACTTGAAGAATTAGCACGTTGTTTTATTGATAGCAGTAAAAAAATCGGTCAAAACTTGCGTGACATCGAGTTTTTAAATAACTTGCGATTACATTTAGCAAGTCCAGGTGGTGGTTGCAGTTTTGATATTCCAATTTATCATTATTGGTTAAATCAACCTGCAGAAGAACGTCAAAGCATGCTGAAATCCTGGATTCCTGAGTTTAATAATATTCGCGCAGCTTCCAGTCTTATTTTACGATTCGTACGCGAAAGCGCGAAGATACAACAAAAAGTCGCTGAGCATGGTTTTTATCAAGAATTGCTTGATCCGCAAATCAATTTACGTTTGATCCGTGTAGCTATTCCGAGAAACATTCAAGCCTATCCAGAAATCAGCATCGGCCGTCATTATCTCAGCGTACGATTTTTTGTACCTAAGATTTTAGAAAGGCCAACACAATTTTTAGAAAACTTACAATTTTGGATTTATCTCTGTAGTTCTTAGGATAAAAATGCCCATCGCAAAAAAAGATATTAAATGCCCTACTTGTGGTAAGGCGGATACTTGGACTGAGGATAATCCATCGCGTCCTTTTTGTTCACCAAGATGCAAGTTAATCGATTTAGGGGATTGGGCAGATGAAAAACATCGCATTGCTGGGGAGGCTAGTGATGAGATTTCTCCTGAGAAAACAGATGATAATGATAACTAAACACAACATTGTCATCCCGCAGGCACGTCGTCCTCTTATTTTGAAAAGAAAAAACAATTTTCACGACGTGCTTTTGCGGGATCTGGTAAACGGACTTAAAGAAGAACATAGGCCGCTTTTCCAGACCCCGCAAAAGCATCGCGTGAAAAGCAAAATCTTTATACAATTGCTTGGACGCGATGCCTGCGGGGTGACAATTATGCGCCGACTCCTCTGCTCACTGACGGTGACTTTATTATTATTTTCTTGTAACCTCTACGCCAACGAAAAACTTACCGTCCTCCTAGACTGGCTCCCCAACGCAGGCCACGCGCCATTATTCGTCGCAAAAGAGAAAGATTTCTTCAAAGCTGAAGGTTTAGATGTTGACTTGATTGGACCCGTCAATCCTTCCGATCCACCCAAATTGGTTGCCGCAGGCAAAACGGATATCGCAATCACCTATGAACCCCAATTTATGGAACAAGTGGATCAAGGATTACCGCTTATTCGCATTGGGACACTTGTGGATAAACCATTGGATTGTCTTATTACATTAGAAGAAAGCAAAATCGCAACTATTTCTGACTTAAAAGGCAAACGTATTGGTTACGCGACCGGCAGTATCAACAGTGTTTCCTTGAAAACCATGCTAGAAAACAATCACTTATCATTAAGCGATGTAAAACAAATCAACGTGAATTACAATCTTGTCCAGCCATTGCTCACCAAAAAAGTCGATGCGGTGACAGGTGTCATGCGTACATTTGAAGTCATTCAATTAGAATTAAATAAACATCCTGTCCGTGCGTTTTTTCCTGAAAAAAATGGCGTACCCACTTATAGTGAACTTATTTTTGTCGCAAATACTAAAAATATCACTGATCCTCGATTTAAAAAATTTTTGGTTGCTTTAAAAAAAGCGGGGCTTTATTTACAAAAAAACCCTGAAGAAACATGGAAAATATTTTCAAAAAATCATCCTGAATTAAATGATGAATTAAATCATCGCGCGTGGTTTTCATCTCTCCCCTATTTTGCGGAAAATCCTAATATTTTTAATGAAAAAGAATGGCTAGACTTTGCCAATTTTTTATATAAAAATGGACTCATCCAAAAAGTACAACCGATGGAAAGATACGCCATTGATTTAATTGCTGGCACTACTGTCATTCCCTTGATGCGAAATGACAACACTGATAAGAAACAAAAGGCAGAATAAGATGTTGATAACAATTTATTTTCTCATCCTTGTGATCATAGTCATTGGGGTATTATTAATTGCAATCAAAATGCTCCAAGATACAATTCATAAAGGATTTCATGAGACCCGTAGTAACGTCAAAGAAGCCTTGAATGATTACGCAAGTGAACTCGGTAAGCGCGTTGAAAATTTAACCCAGACCACCGATTTACGATTAAAAGAAATTAACGATCAAGTTGAAAAAAGACTAGCGCTCGGTTTTGAGAAAACAACCGAAACATTCAGTGACGTAATTAAACGCTTGGCGCTCATTGATGCCGCGCAAAAGAAAATCACGGAACTCTCGAATAGTGTTGTGAGCTTACAAGAAATTTTAAATGATAAACGATCTCGAGGCACTTTTGGTGAAGTACAACTATCTGCTCTCATTCGAAATGTGTTACCCGAACAACATTTTTCATTTCAACATTCCTTAAGCAATCATAAACGTCCTGATTGTATGTTATTCCTGCCTGAACCTACGGGAAATATTGCCATCGATGCGAAATTTCCGCTAGAAAATTTTCGTCTTTTAATCGATGGGAACTTGTCTGATAGCGAAAGAAAACAAACCGAACAGCAATTTAAAGTTGACATTAAAAAACATATTTCAGATATTGCAGAAAAATATATTATTCCAGGTGAAACTGCGGATGGCGCCGTGATGTTTATTCCCGCAGAAGCCATTTTTTCAGAAATACACGCGAAATTTCCCGATTTGGTAGCCTATGCGCATCGTGCAAAAGTTTGGATGGTTTCACCCACGACGATGATGGCGATTTTAACCACGGCGCGCGCTGTTTTAAAAGATGCGGCGACAAGACAGCAATTACATATTATTCAAAAACATTTGCACATGTTAGCCAAGGATTTTGAACGGTTTCAAGATCGCATGGATAATCTTGCGCGACATATTGCGCAGGCAAATACCGACATTGAACAAGTCCATACATCCGCAAAAAAAATTACGGAACGATTTGGATTAATTGAACAGGTTGAATTAGTAGAAAATTAGTAACTATTCACCCCCTTTGCAAAAGGGGGTCGACGAGCACAGCGAGTCGGGGGGATTTTTAATCGCTGTAAAATCCCCCCGCCATGCAAAAAAGCGCATGGCGACCCCCTTTTTCAAAGGGGGTAAAATTAAAAGAGGTGATTATTTATGGGTTTTCTTAATAATAAACGCGCATTAATTTTAGGTCTTGCGAGCGATCGTTCGATTGCTTTCGGCATTGCAGAAGCCATGCATAGAGAAGGTGCAACACTTGCCCTCACTTATCCCAACGACAAATTCAAAGGACGCGTCGAAGAAATGGCAAAAAATTGGAATACCATTGCAACACTTCCCTGTGATGTTTCTAATGATGAACAAATTACGCAATTATTTAAAGATCTCGAACACCATTGGGATGGATTAGATATTATCGTTCATTCTGTGGCTTTCGCACCGGCTGATCAATTGGAAGGGGATTATGTCACGGGATTAAATCGCGAAGGCTTTAGAATTGCGCATGATATTAGCTCGTATAGCTTAGGCGCACTTGCCAAATCAGGCTTAAAAATGATGGAAAATCGCAACGCTTCTATTTTAACCTTGACTTATCTCGGCGCTGAACGTGCCATGTCTTCTTATAATGTCATGGGACTTGCGAAAGCAAGCCTTGAAGCCAACGTGCGCTATCTGGCTCAAAGTCTTGGCCCCAAAGGTATACGTGTGAATGCTATTTCCGCAGGACCAATTAGAACCCTCGCCGCCGCAGGTATCAAAAATTTTCGCAAAATGTTAGCCTTTAATGAAAGCATTGCACCCTTACGTAAAAACGTTACCACAGAAGAAGTAGGAAATGTTGCGGCATTCCTCTGCTCTGATTTAGCGTCTGGTATTACGGGTGAAGTTGTGCATGTGGATGCGGGATTTCATTCGGTGGTTGCGATGAGTATCGAATAAATGTATTTATCATCCCCTTTTGCAAAGGGGGTAATAAAAAATATTGTATTTTTACAAGGAGAAAAATGCATCTACTACCCCATTTTCCTATATTACTCGGACCCGTTGCGATATTTGGAATAACATTATTACTGGGTTTAATTGGTGGTGAAATTGCACGTCGAATTCCTTATATACCGGTTGTTTTAGGATATATTGCGATTGGTTTTTTAATTGGTCCTGGTGGTTTGAATATTATCAAATCACAAGTAATTGAAACAGGGCATGTGTTTGTCAAAGTTTCACTGAGTCTTGTGTTATTTGAACTCGGTAGGAATTTAGATTTCCGCTGGCTTTCACATGATAAGGGATTATTTCTCATGGCATTAGCAGAATCATCCTTTGCTTTTTTATTCCTATTTCTTTTTTCTTATTTGGGATTACATTTAAATTTATTACAATCTGCTTTTATAGGAACGATTGCAATCGCAACATCACCAGCCGTTGTCATGTTGGTGGCAAGCGATACTTCATCCAGCGGACCAGTTACTCGCCGAATATTGTGCTTGACGAGTCTTAATAATTTATTTGCCCTTATTATTTTTTCATTATTATTACCCTTTACTGAAAGCCATAAACTTCCCATTGCGACCCTATTAATTCAATCGATTTATCGAGTAGCCGGATCCTTTATCTTAGGATTGATTATGTATTTTATCACCGAATGCATCGCAGCCCTTGTTAAAAAAAACCGAGAAAATCATTTTGTATTATTTATAGGATTAGTGACGCTCACAGCAAATTTAGCTTATATTTTTAATCTTTCAACAATGCTGGCGCTTCTTTCACTTGGAATGATCGCAAGAAATATTGATCGAAAACATCGCCTCATGGAAGTGGATTTTTCTTGGCTTTCGAGATTATTTTTTATTTTATTATTTGTTGTCGTGGGCGTGCATTTGCAATTTGAAGGATTTCTTAAAGCAACCGGGATTGTTTTGATATTTATTTTAGTCAGAGGATCTGCGAAAACATTGGGTATCTGTTTATTCACAAATAAAAGCAACCTGACTCGCCAACAAACATTTGCCATCAGTCTTGCGCTATTGCCTATGGCCGAGATGTCGATCAATATGTCCAATTTTTTAATCAATGCTAACCCTTATTTTGATCCAGAATTTTTTATGATTCTCTCTTCTGTTGTCACTCTTCTTTATATTATTGGTCCTATTGCAACACAATATGCTTTTGTTGTAACTGGAGAAGCCATTTCACCGTTGGGAAGTAAAATATCTCGTGACACTACCATTCATGTTTAAAAAAAATGATGATTTAACAATAGGAACAGAACTTGAACTTCAATTAATTAATTTGCATACATTTGATCTTGCGATGGAATCAGAAGATTTTCTACGTAGACTATCAAAGGTTGTTTACCAAGGCGAAATAAAACGGGAAATTACGCAATCCATGATAGAAATCAATTCTTCCATTCATCACTCCTATGATTCTTTATTAATGGAATTGAATGAAATCAGGAATATCATTATATCAGAAGCGCAAAAAGCCCATATTGGCATTTGCGGCGGTGGAACACATCCCTTTCAAAAATGGAAAGAACAACGCATTTCTCAAACAGAACGATTCGCGCAATTATCCGATCAATATGGATATTTAGCGAAACAATTTACAATATTTGGTCAACACATTCATATCGGATGCCAGAATGGTGATGATGCTTTATACCTTTGTCATGCAATGGCCCAATATATTCCACATTTTGTGGCGCTTTCTGCGTGCTCGCCTTTCAGTCAGGGTGTGGATACGTCATTCGATTGTTCACGTTTAACGATTGTGAACGCTTTCCCTTTAAGTGGCGTTCTGCCTTGGAAATTACGATGGAAAAGTTTTCAAAAATATTATCAAAAAATGATTCGTTTAGGCGTAATTAACAATATGAAAGATTTTTATTGGGATATTCGCCCAAAACCGGAATATGGCACCATTGAAATTCGTGTTTGTGATACACCGCTAAGCATAAAAAAAGCCGCGTCCCTTGCGGCTTTCGCGCAATTACTCATTTACCAATTATTAAAAGAGCGTCCAAAGATTTCTAAGGATTTATATATCACCTATCATATAAATCGTTTCAGGGCTGCACGATATGGTTTAGATGCCATTATTATTGATCCCGTACGAGAAACCCATATAAAAATTTCTGAGGATCTTGTTCAATTATGTGAAAAATTGGATGCCTATACGAATTTATTTAAGAGTCATGAAGCACTTGTACACATTTCAAATATTGCAACATCTCGGTCAAATGGTGCCACTAAATTAAGACATCAACATGCACGATCACAAAATTTAAGTGATGTGGTACGTACACAAATTCAGATATGGGCAGACAGTTATAGCGTTTAAAATCAAACATCGAATTTAAAATTTTATGTTATTTTATACATGGTTTTTTCAAAATTAATTTAAGGGAGTAATACTAATGCTAAGATTTGCTACTATCATATTAGGAATTTTTTCTATACCTATCTGGGGCTTGAATTTACAAACAACTGCTTCGTATGGATCAAATCCTATCCTTGTCGGAAATGAAAAAGACGCTAATCAAAATGAATACAACAAAATTTTAGTTTCATCTGACGACTATTCTTGGAAAGACAAATCCCCTTTGGATAAAATTCCTTTTTCTAATACCATTACTACTTTAACTCTTGCCACATCAGACCCAAAGACATTACCACCAGGAACAACTGTTGTAAAATGCGATGACGAAGAAAAAATGTGTGTAGCAATGGGAGCTGTAGACGTGCCTTGTCAATTCCCTCGTGGGTGTGGCCCACATCCTTATGCCAATGATATCGTTGCATACTATACACATAATAAAGGAAGAGCTTGGTACCCACCTGACAACAGTATTAATCAACCGTACTGCGCTAATGCATTTGTATACACTATGCAGTGTAGTGAAACACCCTATACTTGTGTTGCATTTATCTTCGCAGGTGCAGGCCACAGTTGTACAGAGACAATCTCTAGTGTTCTTTCCACAAATGACGGAGGAAAAATCTGGAACCCTGGCACTATTTCCGAATCATTTTGTGATTATTTGACAATCAATCAACCAAAAGTGGATACCTTAGTATGTGATACGGAAGCACAATATTGTATAACTGCGGGAAACTGCTTTTATAGGGTTGGCCCCA
>JABDEF010000026.1 GCA_013287235.1 Gammaproteobacteria bacterium | reverse complement strand
CTTGATTGAGTCATATTTTTTTAAATGCCAGATAATAATATGGAGGAAACTCAAGTTCATCTTTATATTCTTGAGTATCTTCATTTTTGCCTAAAGGATAATGTGATGCGACAAAAGTAAATCCAGATTGTTTGGCACCCTCGATAATAGTATTTTCATTCCAAAAATAATCTTTGACTTTGCAATCAATGGATTTCAACTCAACCTCACATGCATCACCATCATTCTCTGGCGGCTTTCCTATCCCTTTAACCGAAAGATAATTTTGTGTATATAAATTTCGAGTTCCGTTAATTATTATTAAATATCCTAAGTTAATTAATGAATCAAAACATTTTTTTAATTCCTGTCTTATATCTTCAATATTAGAAAAGTGGAAAAACATTAAAATTGAATATATAACAGTATAAGGAGAAAATGGATAAGTTTCATCTTTATGGTTATTAATATAGAATTTATGATCTGGAAGAGCTTTTTCTGCGATATTCAACATCCCTTCAGATATATCCACACCAGAAACTTTATCACAGAATTTAGATAAAAATTTTGTTGAGCGTCCTGCACCACACCCTAAATCTAAAACTTTCGAAAAAATCACTTCATTGAATAAAGAAAATTTTATTATATCTCGATACGCTAAATATCCTGTTCCAGATATTTCTGAGGATGAATATTTTTTTATTTGTTCACCAGTAAACTGTATTGTTCTTTTATTTCTTTGCATATTAATTTCCAATATATTTATAATATTGCATTTAACATAGATGGATCATACTGTATTCGAGTAATATTTTCTTAAAAACGACGTTGCTGTTAGACCATCAAGTTCAGAAAATACCATTGAATCATCAAAAATCCCCGTATGAATATATGCAATCGGAATTTTATTTAATTCTTTCAGCAAATGCTGATATATAAATTGATCTTTGTAATCCGTAACAATTCCACTCATGTGTCCGCCTGGCGACAATCTCAAACCAATACGATTAAAACCAATGATTTTACCACAAGCAGAAATAATTTCTAAACCAAAACGTGCCATATTTTCAGGTGTTTCACAATGGCCTTAACTTCAGTTCCTGTTGTTTGTTCCACATTGGTGGATTTTCGTTCGTGTAAAAAAATTCTCGCGCGCGTTGACTGATCAATATCTCTTCAAAGTAAAATATAACCCATCCTATCATCAAGTAGTTGACACACCAAACGGTAAAAGAGAATATGCTATTTTCAGTACGTATTTAGAGAAATGATAATGAAAGAAAAATCACAAGATGTGAAATATTATTTATCTGCTGTTTCCAATTTTTTAGCAGCCATTGGTGGTGGAGTGATACTGGGGAAAGGAGTAAACATTATTGACAACTCCCTTCTTCATGGAGGCTCTGTACTGGCTTTTTTTATTGGAACGGTATTTGGACTGTTATTTTTACAAATCATTCCTAAAAAAATCTCAGGCTCTGTTGCACGATCCTTTGCTATTTTAGCAGGAATTATTTCGTTAGTGCTTCTTGGAATTTTTAATACTTATTCTTTTGAAGGAAAACTAACTGATACCGCAGCATTCGTATTTTTTGCACTTTTGTGCATTCGTTTTGGATTTTGGTTTTACTCCCGTGTATTACGAGCCGCAGCTGTTGCAGGTCAACAGCAAAAAATTGCGTGGGTTGAATTAGGATATTATTCTGGAATGATTGGAGGACTTATTGCATGGAGTATTTTAGGCATTGAACTCGGAATAGCGACTGCGCTAATAATCGATTCTTGCTTGCAGTTTATTGCTGGATTAATTGATTTAAGTATTAACAAGAACTCGGTAATGACAAATAAATCATCTGAATCTTTAAAAACTGAAGTCGTGTCAAAATATAATAAAATTTGGTATTGGCGATTAGCCGCTTCGGTTGCTTTTTTAACTATTGGTACTCAAGTAATTATTTTTAGTCTAGCTCATGAAGTATCAGATTTTTTTACTTCTTACATTCTAGCTTTTTATTATCTCGGAGTATCGATCGCTGCATATTTTTGTCGAATTTTCAATATTCAAATGAGTTGGAATCGATATGCAAGCATTTCGATTCATTCGACAAAAAATACCAAAAAAATCAGTATTACGTGGAATGGGATTTTTAATGCAATATTTGTTGGATTATCCATTATCGGTGTAAGCTATTGGCAGTGGGGCATATCAATGACTGAAATCGGCATAGGAGAAATTTTGCTTTTAACATTTGTTACCATTGCCGCATTTTTTTATGAAGTCTTTGCGCTTGCTCTTTTAGATAGAATTGGATTGGAGGAAAGATTGAGTAATTCTCAAGGTATGATAATGCGTACCTATGGCCTAATGGGAGTAAGCGCAGCCGTCTCTCTCTGGATAATAGGTATTACCCACGATACCATGCCTGTTTTGCTTTTAACATTAAGTGTGTGTATCATAATACCAATATTGTTTACGCTAAAGCGTGCTATTCCTGAAAATACGGGATGATTTACATTTATTTTTAAAAATTTTTAATTTTTCATATTTCTATATTTTTTCCATCTCCATTTTTTAATTATGCCACATCTGTATTAGATTTATCGATTAAGACCGAGATAATTTTATTTAAACCAACAACTGGATAATGATCTGATGGTAAGTATGGTGTTATAATAATGGGTATATTATTATTGCGTCGAATGGTGTTAAAAATATTTCTCAGTGTATTTATGTCGTCAGTAATTTGTTTTGTTAATACACTGGTGCAATTTTGAATTTCGTCATTAATATGGCATATAAGATTATTTCTAGCATCAGCATATCTTGCTCTTATTTCTTTTAGTTTCTCCATGGCAACATTTTTTTCGTCTTCATCAAGAAATGGAATTTGGATCCACGCCTTTAAAGAATCATTTTTTGCATGGTAACTCCCGATTACAGTTATGAAGTTCATGAACATAAAGTCAACCAGCACTTTGTGTGTGAATCCGAAGTACTTCATTACGCATCCTGCTTAGAAATTATCAAACGCTGGGTGATTAATTTTGTTTTTAATGTTTTCAACTCCTAGTGCTTGATATTGTGTGTTTGCTATCTCGATATTTGTAACACGCCAGTCTCTTCTGGCCAGAAAAATATTAATTTTGTCTATATTCATTGTTAATTCCTTGAATTATTGTTTATTTATTTTGTATTCCAATATTAAAAAATTTTTTTTATTATTTAAACATGATTCTGTAAAAAATCTTGTATTTCTTTTGCGGAAGCATTTAACCATTTTTTACTATATTCATTCATCCCTATCTCAGTTCTTTTATCTGATCTGTCAATGAATAATTTTCCCATGAGGTGGTCAATTTCATGTTGCAGGATTCTTGCGTACCAACCATTAGCATGAATAATTTTCTCATTGCCATTTTCATCTAAACATTCCACTCGAACGCTTTTTGCCCTAGGTGTAATACGAGCACATCCATTCACACTCAAACACCCTTCGAAAAAAAATGCATTTTCCTCACTTGTAACGGTAATTTTAGGATTGATAATGACATGAAATGGCACAGGGTACCGTTCACGTTCCTTACGTATTTCTGATGGTAAAGTTGATAAATATTTTTCACAGTCTTCAATAACAATGATTTGCAGCGGAATACCCACTTGCGTTGCAGCAAGTCCAACGCCTGGGGCAGCGTACATCGTTTCTTTCATATCTGCGATATAGTCTTTAATTTTTTGACTCGTGATATCTTCTTTTTGGACTTCTTGTGCAATTTGTCGAAGTATAGGGTCACCAACTTGTAAAATATTAAGTACCATTGATTTATTCTCAATTAAAATAAAGTTTATTAAATTAATTATATATCCTACATTCTATGATTGATACTATAAAATTACGACATATTAAAAAAGAAAACTACGCAAACGGAATTTTTTCATTTTTTTCAAAAGAGTTGATTATTTTATTTTTATAAAGTTTTTGAAGTAATAAAACGACCTCACCAACTTTACCGCCATTGATTAATTTAGAATTAACTTCTACAACAGGTTGTATTTCAATAAGCCTGTTTGTAAAGAAAACTTCTTTAGCCTTCATTAAGTCAACTTCAGTAATTGCTTGCTCAAACACAGGAATGTTGTTCGCTTTACAAAGATCCATTATAACTTTCCTGGTAATTCCAGGCAAAGCCCCCTCTTGAAGTCTTGGTGTGATAACACCATTTTCTGTAACCAGAAATACATTCGCGACACTTGCGCACGCAACATTTCCGATTGTATTAAGAAGAATACATTCATCTACTCCTTTTTTATTTGCATCACTCCTAGCAAGAATGTTATCCAAATAACATAACGACTTAATGTTTGACAGAGGAGAAAATTCATTGCGACGAATTTGACTTATAATTACTTTAGATGGTTTTGGAGTACTAGGCGTGAATGGGAATGCCGTAGCCATTAGAGTGGGATTAACATTTTCAGGCGGAATTAATCCTCGTGGTCCAGTTCCACGGGTAAGAGTTACTCGTAAACTTGCATTTTTATCATTTAATTCATTAGCTTTTAATAAATTATTTATAATTCGTTTAAACTCTTGCAATGTAATTGTAAATGATATTTCCAAAAATTTAGCGGATTTGGTTAATCGCTCATAATGAGCTTCTAAACAAAATACACTTCCATCGTAAGCTCTCATGGTCTCAAAAATACCATCACTTAGCAAAAAACCTCTATCATTATGCTCTATTTTTACATCCTGATCTGAAATGAAGTTTCCATTTAAATAAATTTTCATAAACTATTTCAACTCTACAAAAGAGTTATCTAAAATTTTGTGTATTTTTTTAAATAATTTTGAAAACATAGCAAACATGACTGTATCCTTGTATTAAAATTTATTGTCCTAAAAAATCAATGCAGATGATACCCTGGTTTTTTTGTTTTAGACGTATCATCCATGGCATATTCTGCTATAGTTTCAAGTAAGCCATCAGTGTTATATGTATTGGGGCTAAAGATTACCTGTTCAAATATCGTTAATACATTTTTAAGTATTGCGGCATATTTTAAAATATTTTTATATCTTTCAGTATCAAATGAATCGATTTCGGTTGTTAACCAAAAATTGTTTTTATTATTTTTTTTGCATCGCATTTCCGCTATTTTCATACTTATATCAAATTCTGTGTGAGCATATTCCAAGATGAGAAAAATAAATGGGATAGATAGCGTTGGATGATTCATGCTTTCTTCGATGTCATGTTTGACTTTTGTTAAAAACTCTTTTTTTTCTGATTGTATTTTTATTGAAGATATTTCAATTGTCTTAAATATTGTAGAGGTTGATTGAAACCAGTCTTGTAAATATTTATCAGAAGATAAGTATTTTTTATATTCTTTTTCTAACGTTCTAATATCAAGTTTATTTTCCAATACTTCTATATTTCGCTTAACCCATGATTTATTTTTATGAGCCGATAATTCTGATATCGTACATATATAAGTTACGAGTCGATAATGTTCTTCTCGTTGGGAGGCGATGTCATCTAAATCTTCCTTTATTTTGTTAAGCCTTTTTAAAAATGGCGGTGTCCAACTAATTTTGTTGTGATCTAACCCAAAACAAAGTAGTAAATCAAATATTTTTTCTGCTTTACCAATCTTTTTATTACTAATTATCTCTTTCGGATTGTTATAGGAATTGAAAATTTTTGCACCCATAGTAGCAAGTAAAATTTCTAGTGTTGATTGGCCATAAGAATTTAAAATATTAGGATTAGCACCTTCTTTTAGTAAAAAGTGCACAAAGTCTACATCAAGGAAATTAATTGCTATATGTAAAATTGGCCGCAATAGTGGCTTATGAACAGCCTTGTCCTCAATAGACCTGCAAAATTCTTCTGCAAGTAAGGGCTTGCACTCCACAAGAGCATCGATATCTCCTTTTGAAGCAATCATTGAAAATTCTTTAGCTTCAGGATAGTAAAGCAATAACGTCTTGCGTATATACGCCTTATGGAAATCACTATCACTTTTGTTATAATGATTGTGACGATTTTTCATGTTTATCCCCTCTTTGTAGTGTTATTGCTCGTGTTGAATCATCATATTTAAAAATTTATTGAATTTAAAGATTATTTTTCACCGTAGAAATACGTAGAATATTAAATTTTTTAATATTTTTTATCCCATAAAGAACTTATGGCAGCAATACCAAAAGCTCCGTGAGATATAGCGACATCTAAATCGCTTTCTGACAAACCACCTAAAGCGTAAATTGGTATATTGATTATTTTGCATAAGTCTGAAAACAAACTCCAACCAAGCGGTATCGCATCTGGATGAGTTTTTGTTTGATACACCGGTGATAGAGTAACAAAATCTACCCCTATCAGTTCTGCATGCTGTAATTGTGTTAAATTATGACATGCAGCAGAAACAATTTTTTTATCAGATAACGGTCGTTTATTAATTTTTTCCAATAGTTTGCTACTCAAATGAATTCCGTCAGCATTTAACATTTCCACTATTTCGATATCAGTATTTAAAATTATTTTTGTATTAAATTTTTTTCCTATTTTAAGAATATCTTTTGCTAAAGAAATATATTCATCTTTATTTAATTCTTTTGCTCTAAATTGAATTAATCTTGTTCCTTTATCAATATGCAATTTAATTTTATTTAAGAAATCATCTCTTTTGTTTGGATCTGATCCCGTTATCATTAGAATTCGATTATCTACTTTCATATATATCTAACCATTTTATGAAAATTATGCGTTCACCATTCCTTGCGTTAAAATGGGAACAAAAAATTCATAATTTTTTATAAGTCTAATGCAACAAATAGAAATAAAATCTGCCAAGATTCTATCTCGCGAGTCTATTTCTACTAATTTGGACTCGTATTGTTTTTTTTATCTTTTCACAATCATGAAACTTATACAAACTAAACATATATTTCTCCAGAATGTGTCAGCGAATTATAAAATATACTACTCCAATGTATTTAACATGTTTTGATCATACTGTCTTAGTACTTGGTTGGTTTTTAGCTTTTCTAGTAAATCAAGATTAGCTATGAATGGTCTCCCCATTGCAACTAGATCAAATAATCCTTGTTTAATACTGCTTTCTGCAGACGTGAAATCATAGCCTCCTGAGGCAATTAGAGTATTCGAGTAATATTTTCTTAAAAACGATGTTGCTGTTAAACCACCAAGTTCAGAAAACACCGTTGAATCATCAAAGATCCCCGTATGAACATAAGCAATTGGAATTTTATTTAATTCATTTAGCAAATGCTGATATATAAATTGATCTTTATAATCCGTTACAATTCCACTCATGTGTCCGCCTGGTGACAATCTCAAGCCAACACGATTAAAGCCAATGATTTTACCACAAGCAGAAATAACTTCTAAACAAAAACGTGCCATATTTTCAGGTGTTTCACCATATTCATCTTCTCTCTGATTGGTACAATAATGAAGAAATTGATCGACGAGATAACCATTGGCCCCGTGTATTTCAACACCATCAAAATCAGCTTTCATTGCATTTTCTGCGGCAGTTGCATAATCATTTATAAGAGATTGAATTTCAGATGTTGATGCTGCACGAGAGATACTACTGGTATAGCCCGAACTACCCAACGGTACATTCGCATTCGTTTCTGATGCAGAGATAGGTGGTTTTCCATTATGGAAAATGGGATGTGAAATACGACCGCAGTGCCATAGTTGCAAGAAAATAATTCCGTTATTTTTATGTACAGCATCAGTTATTTTCTGCCATATCTCAATATGTTTATCAGTAAAAATTCCTGGCACATTTCCAAATCCAATCGCGTCCTGAGTAATAATAGTCCCTTCTGTTATTATCATTCCCGCATATGAACGTTTAGCATAATAATCAATCATTATTCCATTCGGTGTATGATCATGATGAGCCTTGCGTCTTGTCATCGGCGCCATAATAATCCGATTTTTTAATTCTATCGTATTTGAAATTTTGTATGGAGATAAAAGTACCGAGGTCATTTTTTCAAGTCTTCAATTATTTTTGTATTTTGTTCTCATATCATTTCTATTTTAAATTTTTCTAAAATTTCAGGCCAAATTTCATGCTCGAAATATTTATAAGCATGCTCTTTTTGAATAACTGCTTTTGAAATCATATAACTCGTGCTACTTTTCACACCTTGTGAAACCAAGCTTTCTTTTTTACTTTCATCTAAAGTATTAAACCAATCTAGAAATTTTGGTTCTTTAAATTGTTGCTCAATAATGAGAGTAATTCGATTTTCTTTTTCTGCTTTTAATTTCTCTTCCGGTGATATATAACCATTTTCTGTCCATAGATTACCCTCACATAGAGACTTCACTAAAATACCAGAGGGTGCATTCATGTTTTTGTAACGTTCAGGGTTATTCTCTATGCCATAAGCAAATTGATAAATGGAATCTTGAACAACATCATGGGTTATGTGTTGTGGACATTTTCTAAAAATATTTTTTATTTCTAAAATACCAAAATTTATCACCTTGAGTGGTGTCACATTGATTTTTTTCCATTCGTCAGGTAAATCAGTAGTAGTAGTTTTATTATAATCACTACTACTACTAGGAGCCTTTGTACCTCGTCCAGTACTATATTTTGTACCCTTATTCTGCGAAGAATTATTGCCTCTGATTAACAAAGACAAGCTATCATTTATTTCATCAAATATATCTTCTCTAAGCTTATATATGAGCATTCCTGAGCGACCTTTTGCGTGTGCGTGAGGAGGTTTTTTTGTCATAATGATTTCTTCATCTAGAAGACGTTGTCTTGTAACTTTTACCGAATTTTTCTTTTCATTACATAGTCTTACAAGCATAGCAAAAGGAAATGGTGGTGTTTCTCTCATTCCATATTTTCTACAAATTTCAAAAATAACATCAACGATCTTTTTAGGAATACCCGTTAAGGAATCATATGGGCGTCTATAAATAAAATCGGGATATTTTTCTAAAATCGAGCTTGTGGTTTTATTTAAATTGAACCCTATTTCTGTACTCCTTTTTGTACTAATTATTGTATTACTATTTGTACCATTATCCTGTACCCAATTTTGATTTATTATTTGTTCTGTACCCTTTTTTGTACCCTTTATCGTACTATATTCTGTACCCCTATTTGTATCATATTTCTCATTATTTTTATAAATAGGGTTTTCAGAATTACTTTGCACATGATCTAAATTTTTATCATTTTCAGTACGATTATGTGTCTCTTCAACAATAGAATTGGAAAGAATATTTTTATGAATGATAGTTGTCTTAGTTTCAAACGAATTTATTACTTCCTGTGGAGTATTCGGATGTAAGTTAGAATTAGTTATTTCTTTCTTTAAATGTGGCGGATCCTCAAAAACTTGTATTTGAGGAATTAAAGTTTGTTTCGCCTTAATCTTGTTTATCTTAGCGATTGCCGATCGGAATACTTTATCATCTAATGCCATTTATTTAAGCCTCCATGGCTACTACGTTAACCTTATCTGTTGCTGCATGTTTATTTAGATGATTACTATGTATAATCCTTGGCCATATTGTTTGGATGATATCAAAATAATCAGATGCTAAAGGAGATGACACATCATGTTCAATAACGCTAATACCAAGTAAACTCGCTTCATGTCCTGTAACTGCTCTTCTGATTGGGGTGGCAATGACTTCTTTTGCATAATCGGTTAGGTAAGCCCCATATATTTGCTGACTTAGTTTTGTTTTTTCTAATAAAGTGGGAAGTAAAATAAAATTATCCCATTGTATATGCATGTTTTCCCGGTATGCCTTGATAAAAGCGTTGTGTTGATTAAGTGCTCGATACGAATTAATTTCACAGCCAATGGGCGAAATGATATGGTTCGACGCAGCAAGTGCATTTTCAATTAAGCAACTCCAATGTGGGCTATTATCAAAGATAATGACTTCATAATCGTCTAATTTTGGTACTAGACGATCTTTTATAAAATATTCTCTTCGATTTTCATTTCGGAGTGATTTCTCCAATGCATTCAGTTCGGGAGTTTCTGGTATATAGTCAAGCGTTGGTAATTCTGTATGTTGTATAATTTTTTTAAGAGGAACATTTTCAAAAAAATAATGATATAGGCCATAAATTTCGTTATTTATATCTTCTAGGGAGTCTATAGAAATTGCAGGCATAATAGCTTCTGTAAGAGATAATTGAATGTCTAATCCTATTAGCAGGACTTTTATCCCATTAATTGCTAATACTCGGCCAAAATTATGTGCAAATGTTGATTTAAGTACGCCACCTTTAGAAGTATAAACAGAAATTATTTGTTGCATTGCAGGAGGTTCGAGAAATCCAAATTTTCTACCAATTTCTGGTAGTTGCTTTGGTTCCCATATTCTTACTTGAGTTCTTCCCCTACTTGTTCTTGAAGCTTTTGGAATTTCCCCTTTTTCTTCAGCATTGAATAAAGTTTGTCTATTTTTTAATTTATTTGAGGACTTGAATAGTTTCGCAATTTTTGTACTTGTCCATTCTCTTCCCTTTTCGGTCATTTGAGTGCTCCATTTTTATTGATAAGTGAATTTACGTATTTATTGTACGTTAACAACAAAAACGTAAATCGTCAATAATATACTAAAAATATTTTATTTATAATATTTCACATATTGAAGTTTCTTTTCACGATTTCAGTCATATTGGTCGACTATTTGTTTAATATTACATTTTAATGTTCTGTCTACTGATATACATGCGACATGCTCGTACCATATTTTTGTATCACTAAAATGTACTTATTATACGTACTATATTTATGTACTTTAAATATGTACCCTTATTTTTGTTAGAATAGATGTTTACATATGCATGCGTGTACTAAATTAGTGTACCCAGTATATGTACTACTTACACTGAGATAATATTTATTTTACTATTAATTTGTATCATTTTTATGTACCCTAAATATGTACCATTAAAGAGTACTATTATAAATTTGTAATATCCTGTAATTATTGATAAATATAAATTATTAATGGTAACATTTTTAATATTTGTACTATATTTAAGTACTAATTAAAGTATCATATTTATGTACCATTATCTGTATTATATTGCAGTACCAATATTATGTACCATTTAAATGTACTATATTTAAATTTTATACTGTTAATTTCATGTTATAAGTAGAACGTTATATAAAATATTTCGTGATTTAATATTAATAGAAATAGATCAACACACATGATGAGCACCATATTTTGTACCCTATTTAAGTACTATATTTTGTAAAATGATCAGCAGTAGGGTTTGACAATCGCTTCTTAAAACCTATCTAATATCTAACAATGAATTCCCGTTAACTCTTATTTCTGGAATCGATTAACCCTTGCTGATCGAGTGATTGGAAAAATGTTTCACGTATGACATTTCTGGCTAATTCTCAAAAAAACCATAGCCATTAATATCTCTCACTAATATGTTGAATTATTGAGTAATATTGTAGTGTGGTGACAAAGTACTCCTGTCCTATTGATTTTGTATCCCTGTCGCTTCATGGAAAAAATATCTTAATGCGAAAGCAATAGGGCGGGCGATGAGCCAGGCTTCCAAAGTATTCAGTTGGTTGCTCAAGTTGAAGGGAAGGCGGTAAAGGCTGCTGCTTCGACAGTTTTTTATTGACTTTGTACCCTATTATGGGGTACAATAAATTATTGGTAAAGGAGGTGGATTGTTGGATATTTTTAAAGTTGTATTAACAAAACAGGCAGAACGACACTTGTTAAAAGTGCCATTACACATTGTGCGAAAATTTCAGTCGTGGGTTGATGATGTCGAGTGTAGCGGATTAAGCGAAACTAGAAAAATACCAGGATATCATGATGAACCACTTAAAGGAAAAAGGGCAGGGCAGCGGTCAGTGCGTTTAAGCAAAGCGTATCGAGCCATTTATGCGGTAGATCAGCAAGGCAAAATTGAAATTCTTAAAGTATTGGAGGTAAATAAGCATGACTACTAAGACAAAAAAGAGCGAAACGGCCAAGTTTTTGGAAAAACTCGCTGGTGGTTTAACGTTGGCAAATTTATTATTAGCTATTCGCCAAGGTGAAGAAATGTCTCAAGTTGAGTTTGCTAAGTTACTGGGTGTCTCGAGGCAATACTTATGTGATGTTGAGCGTGGCAGGCGGTCTGTTAGTCCAAAAGCAGCGGCAGGGTTTGCTAAAAAACTTGGATATTCTCCACAGCAATTTGTTAGATTATGTTTACAAGATTTGGTTAATCGTGATGGGCTGAAATTAAAAATTGATGTCCAAGATGCAGCCTAGTGATTAACAATAGATGTATTTTTTGGTAATGTTTTTGGATGCTCAGGCTATGGGATTGATTGTACTTAATTGTATGGCTATGGAAATCTCCAGCTACTGACCAAAGATTTTCTTCTGCTAAACCTTTTACAATTAACCACGTACCAATTTTTACACTCAAACAGGGATTGAATTGGATGTTGGCTTTGGTATGCCAATAACGAGCAAGCGTTGGAACACAAGCACGAATTGATTTGCATTACGCCTAAATCAAAAGTGCCATTTTTATTATGTGCTGCAGCACATAATAACTACGTGCCTCGCCATTTCGGCCATTTTCTTTTTTCAAAATTGCAACAATCAACATAGCTGTAACGCTGTAGCAACTGCTGCTATATTTATGACACGGGAATTTGATTTATGTTTATCGGCATTACAAAATCAAAACTTACGATTTTTTGTTTTCAAGAGCTGGAAGCCCAAATAACGTTCGATCACGATCTCGTGTTAAAAACCTATCCAGTTCTGGCTTAATCGATTCGAGAGTTCCATCTTTTTTTAATTTATCTAAGAAGTAAGCGCCAAGTAAAATCTTACGCCGGGTTTCAGCTTTTCGCTCATTGTGTTTGTGGCGAGCTTCGGCTTTTTGAATGTGCGCTTCAATCATTTGCTTTTGGCGTTTAAGTTTTTCGATTTGCGTAAGGTTGGATGGTTCCATGTTCATAATCTATTTCTTCCGAATCTAAAAAATAATTTGGTGACTGAATTTTTGATGATATTAATAATCTTCACTTAAAAAGTCAATCCGACGAACATCGTTCGTCTCATTGGAGCGCAGCGACGCTTTAGCCCACCTGACGCTTGAAGGGCGCGTCTATACATTGCGGTACAATGTGGATTAGCGTATAGTACTTTTTCAAATTTTAAGATTTAAAAATTGTTTTCAGGAATGGACTTCTCTTGGCAATCTATTACTTCGATGCAAAAATCGTATCCCGCAGCAAGGGTCAAAGCGTTGTTGCCTGTGCGGCTTATCGTGCCGCGGATAAGTTGTATGATGCACGCTATGAAAAGGAATATGATTATCAAAGAAAGCAAGGGGTAGAATTCACTGAAATTTTATTGCCAGAAGGCGCACCCGCTTGGATGGGTAACCGTGAAAAACTTTGGAACGCTGTCGAATCCCGTGAGAGGAGACTCGACTCTCAGCTTGCGCGAGAAGTGAAATTCGCATTACCTCGTGAGCTTACCCTGCAACAGAATATCGAGTTAACCCGTCATTATGTTAACGATGTCTTTGTATCAAAAGGTATGGTGGCTGATGTTTCTCTTCATGTTGAGAAAGCATCCGATGGTGGCTTACAGCCACACGCCCATGTGCTCTTAACACAACGTGAAATTGTAGAAAATGGATTTGGCAATAAGGTGCGTGACTGGAACAAAAAAGAGAATTTGATCGGATGGCGGAAGGAATGGGCGCTATATGAAAATCATCATTTGGCATTGAACGGTCATGACTTGCGAGTTGATCATCGCACACTGAAAGACCAGGGCATTGATTTAATCCCGCAAGATAAAATCGGTTCTATTTACGCACGCGAACGCTTGGATGCTTATCATCGGTATCTTGAAAATACTCGAGAGAATGGCGAACGACTTTTAGCACGTCCTGAAATTGTTTTTGATGTTTTGACAAAGCAGCAATCCACTTTTACCCATCAAGATATTGCAAGAATTGTGAATCGTTATACGGTCGATGAAGATCAGTTTCATGCGGTTTATGCAAAAGCAAAAGCTTTCTCTGAACTTGTGCTTTTAGGGAAAGACGATAAAGGCCATGAACGATTTACGACGCGTGAAATGTTAAAGCTCGAATCCGAGATGGTTGAATGTGCAAAGACTCTTCACGGTATTCAGAGTCATGGATTAGCGGGAATTGAAAAAGATGAAATCGTTGCGGGACATTCGTTATCTGCCGAACAGGGTAAAGTGCTCGATTACATTGTGTCCGAAGGTGATCTCAAATGTGTGGTTGGATTTGCAGGTACCGGTAAAAGTCGATTACTGGGAGCGGCAAAAGAGCTTTGGGAAGAGGGCGGTTATCATGTTTTAGGTGCTACTTTATCAGGGATTGCTGCACAAAATTTAGAAGCAAGCAGCGACATTGGGTCACGAACATTGGCGAGTCGTTTTTATTATTGGGATAAAGGAGAAGAATTATTATCCGCCAAAGACATTCTTGTGATTGACGAAGCAGGGATGATTGATTCACGTCAAATGGCGAAAGTGTTAGAGCATGCTGAAAAGCAAGGAGCTAAAGTTGTATTGGTCGGAGACCCCGAACAGTTACAGGCGATACAAGCAGGCGCTCCATTTCGTGCTATCAGTGACCGAACTTCTTTGTTTGAGTTAACAGAAATCTGGCGACAGAAGGCTGATTGGCAAAAAGAAGCGACGGTTCAATTTGCGACTAAAAGAACTATCGATGCCATCGATCAATATCAAAAACATGATTGTGTTCATGAATACACGACTCAAACTGAAGCCAAAGAGGCAGTGGTAGATGCTTGGAATGATGCTCGAATTTCAAACAATGATAAAACGCAGTTGATGTTAGCTTATACCCGAGCAGATGTTTTATCGTTAAATGAGATGGCACGTGGTATTCGACAATCTTTGGGTGAATTAGGTGAGGACCATCTGATTCAAACCGAAAGAGGTAAGAGGGTATTTGCAGAAGGGGATCGTATTTATTTCTTACAGAATGACCGTCTGCTGGATGTCAAAAATGGAACATTAGGGACTATTGTAGAGATCGACGCTCAAGCACTTAAGGTCGAGGTTCATCAAGGCAACGCAGAACCCCAGATTGTCACCCTTGATCTCAATCGATACCACCACTTGATGTATAAGAATTTCAAAGTTTGCATAGAGTAAATTTTTTTAATTTTTTTAGGTTAACAAAAAATTTTTGAATCAAAAAAACTTTCTATTCAAGCTAAATGTTGTATAACTCATGAAAATTGTTCAAGAAAACTTCGATAATAAGCATGATATCAAATTTCTGACGTACCTATCCTAGGTTAGTGTCGAATAGGTTTTCTCGTGGCCAACTCTTTGTGGTGAAGTTTTAACTTATCGAGTCCTATCCCTATTACTAAACCGCGGAATATCATTTTGGAATGGCATAAAATGCAGGAGAGTGGGTCTACTCCGAAAGAGTTTTTAAGTAATCCCGCCCATCCAATAAAAGGCGTGGTTTTTATGGCTTGGTTTAAATGTTGATAAACAATAGGTAGCAATGTGCCTCTTACGCGGTTAGCGAGAATGCCATAATACCGAATTATTCTGAATCCTTTGTCAGGAATGTGTTGTATAAATCGTTGGATGAATTCTTCTGTTGAATAAGTGCCTTTTTGATATTTTCCGGTTCTATGGTTTAAATAATTGAAAGTAACCCGCCTGCCATCATAATGCTCTAATCGTGCCTGAGATAATGGGGGTTTTTTAATATAGCGTCCGAGATAAGTGACAGTTTTCCATGGATTAGCAGTGGGTTTTGCGAAGTGCACAATCCAGGTTTTGTGATATTGAACCTCAAGGAAAGCATTGGTTACATCAATTCGTTTTTCTTTGAGTGCTTTACGCATCATTTTTATAATTCTGTGACGCCACATTGGCATCACGGCTTTTTTTGAAAAGCGAATGGGTTTCCATTGTTGATGGTCTAACGATAGACCTCCCATAGTGACAGATAAGTGAAGATGCACATGCCATTTAAGGTCTCGTCCAAAGGTATGTAGGGCTGTAAATATGGCGACTTTCATTTTCTTTTTCTTA
>JABDEF010000025.1:501-17285 GCA_013287235.1 Gammaproteobacteria bacterium | reverse complement strand
CTGTGCTTATTACTTCAGGATCAAAAATATAGCCATGGGTGATGTTGTCATTGCCAATGCATTGCAAATCTTTATCCAGCTGGATAACAATAGGCTCGCATCTTATTTTAAAGTATTTGAAATCTTCTTGGGGATAAGATTTTACCTGTAAAAGCGCATTGGTAAAGATATTTATCGCATGTACCACAAGTTGATTTCTTTTTTCATTTGCTTTCCTTGCTTCATCACTCATAATAACTGCTAGTTGATCACTGACTTCTTCATTGGATAATTGACCCGCTAATTGTAATCTTTCAACGACACCTAATTTATTTTTATCATGTATAGCTTGACCAAGATTCACATCCCCTGCCATCGCTGCGATTTGTAAAAGTGTACCAAAGACAGTTCTTTTTAAATGATCCGTACCTTTCACAGAGATACGCAAAAGAAGTGGATTTTTTTGAATTAAATTAATCGCCTTTTGAATACCAATTTCCCCTCCCAGCAAAATATCATTTGCAGCTATTTCAAGTCCTGTGCAGTCGATAAAATAGCGTAGATTTCTTCCAAAAATTGTAAATTGCTCATACTGAGATTGCTTAAAAACATTTTTGTTATTTTCAGATTTAGGACTAATGTCATTATTAAAAAAATCTAAAATAATGTCTCGAACACCACGGGGTATAAAAACTGGAAATACTTCGCCTGAAGCCTCTGGGAAATGTTCGGGAAATTTTCTGCTATCCATATTATGCTCCTTTTTTTATACGAACAATAGTTTGAGATTTGATTTTAACGCGTGCGTCAGCATAGCAAAATGTGGGGCCAAAAATACCATGCGTTTTTAAATAAGGTTCGAAATCGTCAATATCCCTTTTTTCGTAATGTGGCATGCCATTTTTTTTAATTGCATTATTCTCTACATAATGCATGCGTAATAATCTTTGTAATCCTGTTTTGCGAATTCGTTCATTTGGGCGCGTTATTTGCATATAAGTTTCTAAAGCATGAATAATATAAGCTTGCCGCAAAATAGTAAGATGTAAAAATGGTTGATCGAGCTGTTGTGACAATAGGGAGTTGAAATCACTCTTACGCTCGTGCGCTACCCTTAACCAAGCACCTATCGCTTTAGATTGTGTCAGTGGATTTATCACTTCTTTTCCATCCATAATATCTAAAGTTTTATTAAGAGCGGTATTCATTGTGACATTCACAAAATCTTCTAATAAAGGTAACAAATTTTCAGGATATTGTTCTATTTTTAAAGTCAATTGAATAGCTATTTTAAGCTGTAAATAGGATTCATAAAATATATCGACATGAGTAGAACTACATAATTGCATTAATAAAAGAGTATATGTTTTAAATTGTGTCAATTTAGAATTCATGATGGTTTTTTGTAAAGCAGGAATAGTTTCGAAAATTTTGAATATAACATCTATATCTTGCTGAGATAAAAACTTGTGAGTTAATTCTCTGGTTGCAAATAATTTCCATTTTAAATGTGCTTTGTCTTTGATGCTTAGCACCGCTTGATTCTCTTCGACAACTTTCGTATTAAGGATAGATAAAAAAGCAATTTGAGTTTCATATTTTTTGATTAAATGATTTAGTTGGACAATATTTTCATTAATTTCCACTAAATCAATTTCGAATGTTCCGCTACTGTCTTCTTTTAATTCTTTCATTTCAACTTGTAATGCTGCGATAGTTTTATATGCTTTTTGAAGATCTTCTTTCATTTTATTTTTATCGTACGTGAAAATGTGCATATGATTTTTGAGATAAAATGCTTGCATCACGGCATCATGTAATTTTTGTGAATAGCGATCTATTTTATCCAATTTCTTTCTGATTTTCCCTTCTTCAGAAAAATAGGTGATAATATTTTCTTGTTCAGTAGGATGCTGATAATAAAATTCCGCGAGTGTTTTCAATGTCCACACTTGTTCTGGCAAGAGTTTATAGCGTTCTCCGATTTTCTTGAACCGCGTTCTTTCACTCGATCTTTCTAAGAAACAGCGATAAGCAGCTGAGAGAAGTGAGGTATTAATTGTATTTCGATTTTTGTTTAGCAACTTTTCTAATTCGGTATCACGATCAAAATAACTATAAAATACTTTCCATTGTTTATCTGTTAAAATAGATGCTGAAATAAGATGATCAGCAATAATTTCTCTTTCTCTACCGATAATATTAGGATATGCTATTGTGATAATTTCCCTAACAAACCTTTTTAATTTCTTAATTAATATTCCCTTTGCAGGTGGTAGCAATAAGGCATCTCGCACTTCATTGCTCATCCTCACTTTAAAACCTGGTTCATTATCCGGTGTGGCGTGTAGATATAAAGGATGTTCATTAAAGGGCGATGATTTTTTGTCTTTAGAAAATTTACGACAAAATTCTAGACCATCATTGATAGGCGCAAGTGTACAATCATACAGTAATTTACCAATACTTTCGATTGTTCCTACCAAAAATCCAAATAATGCGGGCACAAATATCCCTGCCATCGAAACTTTCCCCGTGATTCTGCTCGTATCCATTTTTGAAGTGCAATAGACAATAGCATCATTCGCTCGGACAGCAGGATGTGCGATAAATTTAAGTCCGTATGAAACCACTTTAATGCCACTTTCTAGTGTGCCACTCACGAGTCCTGCGGTAAATCGTAAGGGTACTAAATAAACTCTCGACGTTGCGTGATCGTTATGAAGATAGGAATTTTTCGCGCCAAGATAAGCACCTATAAAAGGTGCTGTAATGATTTGTCCTAAAGGATTTGAATTGTCTTGCACACCAATAGAAAATTTAGCAACGCCTTTCGCAGCAAAATCTAACAGTTCATCAACATTGGTGGGTTTCAAGACTAAACTACCTTCCGGATCACGATAGCCTGATAAAAAATTTTTATCATGCATGCGATCGAAATCAGCACGTTTTTGCGCTAAGGTCCTTTTCTCTTTTGCTGTATCGTCTCTCAATTTCATAAATATCATGCCAGGCGATTGCTGACGAGAAAAATTAGCGCGCGGATTTTCAGATAATTTCTTAAAATAATCTTGTAGATCAGCGTGATTTGTCAACGGCTTTTGATAAGCTTTCGCTTGTTGTTGAATTTTACGGGCAGTTTTTTTGCTGGGTTTTGGATAAAAAGCATGAATCAGTTTTTCTAAATAGAAAGCTTTCGTCATAAATGCTTTGTTTGCCAAATTATCTTTCGTGGGGGCATTAATTTTTAAAACACGAATGATTTTTTCAAAATTATCTCGACTGAGTGTTTGCAAAAAATGTGGGTTTTTCATTAAATGATGATAAGGTATTAAAAATATATCATCTTCTGATCCTCGCTCACGTAATTGGTAAATGATATTTTTAAATAAAGCAGCTAATATTTTTTCACTCTCGCGGAAACTTAAATCTTCTGTTTTTTTATCTAAACTATTTTTAAGTGCTTGCAATTTTTCTTGTAAAAATAATGAATCCCTTAATATTTCTGGTAAATCAGGAATCATTTCTTTTTTAGGTAAAAAGCAAGCTTTCATTTTATCATAATTTAAACGAAAAGTAGGACAATGAGACATTAATCGTGAAGAATGTAACATGCGTATCACAAAGGATGCGCAAAGCTCTGTGGGGAGTTTGAATGCTTTATCAAAATTTTTAGGGATGATACCAATAAAAGGGACAAATGAACCATCGTTATATTTTATTACTTGCCCATTGAAACTATCAGCTATAAAGCCATCCAGCCCCACGGGGTTATACATATAATCCCCGCGTATCCCACCTTGCAGCGCTTGCGCATATTGAAATTGTTTAGCAGCTAAGGGATTTCTGCTATTAAATGATTTTGATCCTGTTGAAATTTCTGAATGGTCTTTTGGTAACGCATGCACATCAATGGTGCCAGCGCGTCTAAATCGCGGCATGGTTTTCCCATCTTCTTTAAATATGCCGGTTGTACTTTCTTCTTGGTAAGAAACTAATTGCGTCTCATCAGACTCATTTTTTGTTAAAATATATAGTTTACGATATTTTTTATATTTTGGATCTTTATTTTCAAAAAAATCTGGATGCGGAAAAAGGTCAGTCACGACATTATCGATCAGCGCATGATAAACCGTTTCTTCATATTCAGACCGCTGTAATTCATTCATGCGTTTGGTTTCAGTGATAAGTGCCGCCGCTAATTCATGCTGAACACCTTTCATTGCATTCATGTGTGGTTGGGCGGGACCTTGTCGATGCAGGCTGATATGTGCGAAACGAGAAGCCCATGCGGATTCATCTTGATGAAATTGATAAATGTAATCCCTTCCATCATTTGAAAAGCTTACCGTGTCATCATCATTTGCGCCTATGCCTAAGGATTCACTGATATTAAATTGCATCCGAAAAATCACTTGGCTCAAATAATCACTTAATGTAAGTAATTCTTCTTTTGTGAATGTACATTTTTGCGCTTTTATGGCGTCATTTAATCTTTTTTTTATTGCCACAGGCGTCATAAAAGCTTCAGGTTCTGTGCTGAATGGACTCATGTAATAATCATTTGGCTCTTCTATCTCAGCCGTAGATTCAATCACCATGCTTAAACTTTGTAATGTCCATAATAAAACAATTTTTAATTTAATCGCATCTTCACTTCTCTCCGGTGGTAATTCCATTCGCTGCGATAATTCACGCCATAATACAGAATATAAGTCTCCCACTTGAATGAGGGTAGGAGTATGCGTTAACAATCCATCGAAGTGTCCACCAAATTTCAAACCAAATCCATTGACCACCAGTTTGCTGCTTTCTGATACCAAACGTCCGGCACGGTTAATAGCATAGATACTCTGCTCAATAAATGGATTTTCGGAACCCGAAATATTTTCTTCTTTGGAAGCTGTGATTTGAATATGGGGCTTATGTTTTTTTTTAGATTTTACTGGATAGCTTTTTTTTTCTTCGATGGGGTTGCTCAATAATTCGTTTTGTTCGAAATGCATATCAATATTCGAAAATCCGTGCATCATATTGATTAAATCTGTGAGCGAATCTAAAAAACAAAATTGCCCATATTCGGCGATTTTACTGACAATATCCTGAAAGCATTGATTTAACTTTTCACCATTCAATGTAACGCTCATATCTCTTTTAGATGCCTGATGATAACCTTCAATAATTTGATTAAATGCTTTGATGGCATGATTAATTTTTTTGGTATGACGAGGATACTCTCCCATAATGATGGGTAAACGATAAAAATAGGGGTTAGCAATTTTTCCTTCTTCTAATATCCCTTTTTGAGTGAAGCGATTCGCTATGGTATTTAAGTTTTTTATTATAGCGCTAGGTTCACTCAGCAACTGATAATTTTCTTTGAGTTTTTTCGCAATATCTCGATCAGTGGCTAACATAGCTAACAACGGTGCTGCGTTTTCCCATGCGATTTGAGCATTGTTATGTGGAAAATAAATATTTAATGTTTTTATTAAGGATTTTTGTTCTTCTTGGGAGAATTTTCTAGGGTCCATGGTTTTTTCTCTATTTTTTTAATAACTCTGTCATTCCAGCGAAGGCGGGAAAAGAATCCGTCGTCCCGCGGACAAGCCGCGGGACGACGGTAATTTGAAGTGTTACGCCTTACTTTGCCTCGCTGCCCTTTGTCGCCTTGCTTCCTCCACTTGTAAAAGACTGGCTTCTATTTCAGATTGCTCTTTCGATTCCTGTAACAAAGGGGAATTTATCGTTTTTATGAAATTATATTTTTCAATAAAACCCTCTATATTAAAAGATACTCTTGGTTTATGCCACAATGTTGCACGGGTGAGATGTTTTGACTCATAAAGTTTTTCAGCAATCCCGTGAACCACATATGCATGTAATTCTTTAGCTTTTTCGGTAAGCGATGTCCCTAATGCTTGATTAAATTTTTTCAAGGGATCTTCTAGATGGTCGTCCGTTTGATTTAAAAAGTCAGAATATTTATCAAACATATTTTTAATAAATTTTTCAATTAACGATTTCGTATTGTAGATATTCTTAATATTGCTAGCATTAACAGATTTTAAGATTCGATCTTCTTTTTCCTCTAAAAAATTAAGTATTCCACCGAATTTTTCGTGATAACTGGATAAAGCAATACCACCTTTATCAAATCGATCAATGAGTGAGTGACACTCTACATCGCCTAAATCCGAGTCTAGTGTTTTTAATATCTGGAAAATATACTGTTTAAGATCTTTTTTATTTTCTTTATCTTCTTTAACATCTGTATCTTCCAATACTTTCATCCCATCAATCATTTCATTGGCTCTATTTTGTAAGGATAAAAATGAATCTTGTAAGGTGGAGCGTATACATTCCTCATTTTTACTTACAGATAATTGGCCTGTACTAATGGTAGGTACAACACCTATGGATAAAATATTTTGTTTGAGTAGTTCGCTAAATCCTTGAGACTCAATATTTGGCACGCTTAATGCTTGCATTTCATGTCGAAATCGTTCTCCTGGATTAATATCGAGTATTAAAATTTCTAAAATTTTTGCGACTGATAGTAAAACATCTGATCCTAACAAAGAGGCCATCAGTAACATTTTAGTTAAATTCGTCACAGCAGACATCGCAATATCAATACTAAGACCCGTAACCAACGATAGATCGCTACCACAATCGCGTGAGCTACTTTGACTGGATTTATTTTGGTGTGGCACTAAACTCTCGTCACGAGAATGGATAAGTTCACGTACTTGATCTACTTTCCCTAATAAAATAATATGCGAAAAAGATAAACCGCTACCCGTTGCAAGTGCACGTGTAATCAAATCTGCGCATGTAGATAATGCAGTCGCCATATGACGCATCAAAGTTGCTTGCATCGTATGCATTTGTAAGTCATGCTTCACAAAATCATCACTTTCCGTTTTACGCACATCTATCGCTAATTCATCCGCACATTCTTTTAGAGCCGCACTTAAGTGCGTGAGGGTTGAACGTAACGCAGAAATACTACAAATAGCACTTTCGGGTTGGCCGAGATGACTATCCGCCTTTACTTGACCTGTCGAAAGCTTTAAATTTCCTAAAAATTCAGCTTTTGTATGCTCTGATATTTCATCCGAATGATCACTTATTTTTTTACTATCTAATAAAGTAAATGATCGACCTATAATAGATTCCACCGATTCAACCAGGGATACACATACATAACCCGTTGACATAAATGTACGTTTATCAGAATTTCTTGATTGTTGATGTGTACCCAATAAAGATTGATTTTCCTGAAGATGATCTAATTCTGCAGCAGCATCGATGGATGCTAAAATAAATCCTTGGATCATATTGGAAAGGATGCTTGCCTGTTTGCTGGGAGAACTTTGGACTAATGCTTCTTGATCATGACCAGGGGCCGCTCTTGATCCTGCAGTGAATAATTCACCCAGTACAAAAAAAGGTTCAATGAGTGTCATTTCACCCGTTAAAGCTGAAACAATCCGCTGTCTTGAAAATGATTGTAATTGTGATGCGATATCATGATTTAATCCAGGAACATCTTTGTCTTCTCTATTTAAACGCTCTTCTATGACATTTGCTAATGCGTCAATCACTTCTTCTCTTGCAGAAGCTTTTGTTCGCATGCGTGATTTTGATTTTTCATCCGGCACTTCATGCGGTCTTGTTAAATTCCGCAATGCATCAGCAATAACGCCATGTTGCATGAGAAAAACTGTCAGTGAACGTGAGCTGATCGCTTCTAATAGTTTTACCGTACTAAAAAGAGAAGATTGTGAACTGGGGGCATCATTTGATTTATTTTCTGCTAACAAACGCAATCCATTGCTTAAAAAACTTAAGTTTGAATTACTCTCTCCCGTTTTCGTTTTATCCGGACCTTTGCTCCATTCTTGAATATTTGCTAAATCATGCATTAACTCTATCAAAGTATTGCCACAAGCTTTAAATACAGCTTCTATACTGATACTACTTTCAAGTGCGACAAAGGCGGTAGCCGCTAAAGCACCTATTAAAAATTCGCCTGTATGCGTTAAATCACTGACAAAACTATTTTCAACACCTACCGATGCCTTTCCCACACTATTTAAATCTGGACGGTTTTTAAGTTCATGCATATCGGTTTCGCTGATCCGCCCTGCCAATATGACCTTATTTAAAATGGATTCTAATGCACTCTCACCTGTCACATGGTTAGGTGCACTGGTAGATAATGCTGAAGAGGCTTGATGATGCATCTGTTTTATTTCTCTTATGGATTGATCAACCATGCGTATTTCTTCATCTTTCAATTTAGAATTGGCTTTCAATTTTGAGAAAGTTTCAGGCGTAGTTCGGATTTCTCTGAGCGCGGAGTGTGCGCCAGCTAATGTAGCAAGTGCGGCAGCTCCTCCTCCACAAACACTGGCACGGGTGAGACCGAAAATAAAAGGAGATGTATTTCCTAATTCATTCGCCATCTCCAGTGCATCTTTCGTTTTTATCGCTTCTAAAAAGAGAATATCAAGTTCTTCGCCAACATTATCATGCGTTTGTGACACGATATCAGATTGCTTAAAAATTTGATCACTACTCCTTTCTGAAAAGCGTATGCCTGCTGCGGTTTCTTGTACAATGCTTCCTAGTTCTATCACTAATAGCGGAAGTATCGCGAGCGCAGAGCTTGCAAGAATAGATGCGGTTCCTACTGCTAAAACGGAAGAGGCATCTTCCGAACCTTGAAGCTTTTCATTAGCCCTAACCGCTTCCTCTAAAGCTTGATTCATATTTTTAAAGCGCCCGGTTAACGAAATAATATTTTTCGAATGTGAATGAGAATTTTCTGGATTTTGTTTTTTTTCATCTAAACTACTGGCTTCATTGCTTAATACTTTAGATTCAACAGAATCTATTTTATTTTCGATTGCTTCACTTGCTAAAAGACAACCTAATGCACTGTTAACGATTAATTTAAGACTCGAAATAAAAGGAATTGTTGCAAGATAAGAGACTTTTGTAAAAGGTTTTGCATCCGTTACCAAATCGTGAGATATGCGTTTGTTACTTGCCTCCATATCTGTTAGAACATCGATTAAATGATTGAGATTATCTAAGGTTTCAAAGCATGATTCTTTTGAGGGTTTTCCATTGGATAGGGATTTAAAACTTTGATCTATTGCGGCTAATACTTTTTCCTCTTGAATATTACATGTTGAGATATCTAAGATTGTTCCCTGAAAATTTCGTAAAAAAGAACCCACCGTATCCCAAAGTAAACTTGCAACGACGGTCGGTGTTTCGACAGAAACCGCAAAAGATACTTGAGCGGTAGATATTGCTGATAGAGCATGTGTTTTCAATCCAGAAGGCATGTCTTGAATAAATTCTCCTTCGACTTTTTCATTCAATTTTGAAGGATTTATGTTATTCATAAAATGTTTGCAGCATGCGAAAAAATTCTCGTGTGCATTTTCAATCAATTGACTGGGTTGCCATATATTCTCTGGCGGTTGGATGCTCTGCATCGAACTGACTGCTTTACTTGCAATCAGAAAATCAGAAACCGTTTGTATGCCATGAGAAGTGATTAATCCAACGCCTTGTGAAATCGCTTCTGGTATGATCGCGATTTTTTGGCGAGAAAAATCAGCGACTGGAAATAGTTCTACATCATCCGCATTTAATGAATCTTTAAAAATATTTAAACCGGAAAATTGTTTATCGACATCTCGAAATTCGCTATCAAATGCTTTAATCATTTCTTGAATTTTTTTCATCACATTATCCTCTCCTTTACATTTTTCGAAAATGTCTATGGATTTTAATGTGCTATTTTGAAAACCTTGCGCTGAACCTGTGAGTGTTGCTGATGGCATTGCAGCTATTAACGCGGTACTTGCAGATGAAGGGCCAGATGGACCATTTGGCATAATATTATTCCTTTATGAAAATTTTTTTTAATCAGAGAAGTTTTAATAGTAAAACCCAAAACGATGGTTATGATACTGTAATACAAAATGCATTTCCATAAAAAAAGCAAATCAAATTAAACAGATAATTTTTTCAATTGAAATGTCCGTCGGGGTCAAGTCTTGATGTTTGATATACTATCAAACATCAAGACTTGACCCCATTCACAAGCAATCGATCTAAGTGATTCGCAAAGCTCTGGATTTCTTTTTTTGTAATCGCGGCAGGTCCCCCTGTTTTTGTTCCGCTGTTACGAAGGTCCGTGCTAAAATTTCTGATAGAAAGACGTTCTTTGATATTGGTTTTTGAATAAAGCTCGCCTCTTGGATTTAAAGCGATAGCGCCTTTTTCAATGACTTCATTGGCTAATGGAATATCAGCGGTAACCACTACATCTCCCGCTTGCACACTTTGAACAATTTTATTATCTGCAACATCAAATCCAGAATTCACTTGAATTCTCGAAATCAAAGGAGAGGATGGAATAAAAATAGCATGATTTGATACGAAAACCATCTGTATTTTAGTGCGATTAGCTGCTCGAAATAAAATTTCTTTAATGATTTTCGGACAAGCATCAGCATCAACCCAGATTTTCAATTTGTTCCCCCCACTCATATCGTTCCGCAGCTTGTCCGCGGGACGTTTCCATAACAGTTAAGCTTTTAATGTCCATCACAAGAAGACTGTTTCAAAACATTCGTAGAAGATTTTTGTAGTTCCGCTTTATATTCATTTTTGGTTAGCAAAGTCATCTCTCCTCCCTCTAATTTCATACAAAAAGAAGGCTCTGCAGGTTTTTTGAAGATCGCAGAGAAACCAGAAGATAATGTGGAAAGAACACCAAGCTTTTGCTCAAGAAACAAAGGATGATCTGCATCAAAGTATAAAGTATTACTTTGATCTCTACCCCTAAATAATTTCCCTTTGAAATGATGTGCTAAAATATTGTAATGTGATTTCGTTTGACCAGAATTAACTTCGCATGATGGACGATCACTCGTGATTTTAAGTCCTTTAATAAATCGAGTAAAATTCTCAAAATTTTCGAAATCAATGGCAACTTTATTTTTTTCATTATGAGAAAGCGAAGGTCGTGTTCGAACTAATAAACAATGTTTATCCTCCGTTAAACATTGTAATGCTTTATCTTCATTCATCCAATGATAAAAAGCATCTCGTTCTGCTTGACTGCTAAAACGTATGAGTAGCTGATTTTTTTTCTCCTTCATGAAATGCACTGTCGTTTGTTTTATTTCTTTTAAATCATCCGTTGTGGCCGGTGTTGAGCTTAAGCTTGTGGTAGAAGTAGTACTAGAAGAATGAGATGTCACGTCTGCACCGCTAGATACTAAAGCAGGTAGATCCTTGCTTTCGTTAAAGATCAAATTTAATGTTACTGTTTTGAACTCAACTTCTTTATTCTCAACTTCTTTATTCTCAATTTCTTTATGTTCAATTTCTACACTTTTGGTTTCTTTGGGACTAGACGGCATAGTAACTATTGTAGAATGCGTCGCAGAAGTAAACATGACTTCACCTTTGCTATCACTTAAAGTAGACATTTTAATCTCAGTTTCATCGATATTTTGCAGAATCTCTTTCCCCATTTGATGAATAGTTTTAGGCGCCGGTTCAGTTCTACCGGATACGGTAAGATTTGATAAAGGATCTGTTGAATGCAATCCAAACCACTGTTTGAGCGCGTCTTTTTCGTAAGCATGAAATTCATGTTCAATCATCTTCGCAGGTGTTCCTATGATATCATGCGTAATTGGGCAAACAAATGGATCAGGCAAATCATCACCATATTGCCTAAGAACGTCAAGACGATCTTGGGGAAAGCTAACATAATATTTTTCAGGATAGGGATATTTTAATTTATAAAAAAGTTCTCTTAATACTCCCCCTAAACCTATACTATGATAATAATCGATTAATTTTTTGCTTTCATAAGGGGAGCTAAGATCGACACAGGAAAACTCTTCTTTATTCATTGCATCTAATAAAAAAATATGATTACCTGTTTGATATAAAGACCAGAAACGCACTCGATTAAAATCGTCATTTATTCCTCTTCCAATACGAATAGCCCCTGTTTTTAAATGGTTTTTATGAATACTCACTGCAACAAGATAAGCACATGCGATAGATTTTATTAATGAGTTACCTTCTTTTTTCTCAATACAAAAATCGAATGTATAGCATTTATTTAAATCACGCTCATGAATAAACGAGCCAGAAACATGCTTAACTACTTCCTTAACTGCTCCAAATTTTTTATTAGAAAATGCTTGTATTTTTTTATCTCCAGGATTTAAAAAAATAGGAGACTTTGAACCAAACTGCCACGCAATACATTGCTTTGTCGAAACATACTGAAATAAATCCTCACCCATCGTAGCCAGTGATAATAGTTGATATTCTTTTTTATCGAAGTGATTGAACAATGTCTTTTTAAACTCAGCATTTTTTATTTTTTTAACAATAGGAATAAAAAGACCCGTTGCTGTAGCATAAGACAAACCTGTCATGGCAGAATTAACATCATTCATGTCAACAAAGTTTCCCACTAACCTTTGTATGGTTTGATCAATAGCGCTTAGGAATGTTGGATATAGCGTAAATTGATCGACGTTTGATTTAATACTTATAATATGATTTTTTAATTCTTTTAATTGATCGATCTTTTTGTCTTTAGTAATATTTCTTTTCATAATGCGCTGAATTTCTTGCGTAAAACAGTAATTGATTACATTTACTTCGTAATTAACATGTTTTAAATCAGGAAAATTGACCGATGCTTGATAATGATTAGAACCTACTGTAAATTGAAATTGAATTTTCGCTTCAGGTGAGAGCATTCCCAAAGAGACATGAAACCCACCTGTTTGTAACTTAGCACCCGTTTGGACAGAACCTAAATATTTTGAATAGCTTTGTTTTTCAGAAAATACCGCCGTTACTCTCACAGAATAATGGTCTTTTCCAATCATATGTGAAGCATGATCGAACTTATCCCCGATTTCTTTAGCATCAGCTGCATATAAACCTTGAAGCGTGGGTCGATCAAATTGCTGTGTCAGAGCAACATTAGCGTCTTGTCCAACCGCAATTGAAATAATAGCAGGCAAAGGCTTTTCTTGTTTTCGAAATGCTTCTTCTAATTTAGAAATAATTCTTGGTGGTTCTTTTTCCACTGGGTCTTGATCCATGGATGCGCCATCTGTTAAAAAAAAGATAAGCGATCTATTTTCTTTGGGAAACAAATTAGGATCAATTTGTCCGAAGGCAGCAATAAATGATGTTCCGCCACCTGCTTTTAATTCAGCAATTTCTTCTTTTAATGCGGATCTTTTGCCATGAAAAACATCATATCCTTCTTCATGAAATCCAAGAATAATAATTGTATCATTCTCTCTTAAACGGGTTTTAATAATCTCAGTGACAGCACTTTTCATCGCATCTATGTTTGCGCCTTTCATACTACCGCTGGTATCAAGCAAAAAAAGGACCGTTGAATTTTTAACTTCACTCTGCGCTTCAGGTAATTCGATCATGGGCTGTAAAATAATACCATCAGTAACATCAGGATCAGGAGAACGGCTAATATTTAATGAAAAAGAGGGTTCTCTGGTGGTTGACATGGCATAGACTCCTATTAGATTTATAGTTTTTTTAGATTCTATAGCTTTTCTGGTTTTATTACAAATTTCATCATGTGGCCTATTTTTTTATATTATAATTATATTTACTGCACCTTAAAGTCAAAGAATTTTATAATCACAGCCCTTTGCCGCCGGTCTTGCTAATCCTAAGCCTGTTATATAATGTAATTTTCGTACACAGCATACGAAAATTACAGGAATAAAATCTCAATGAATTGCTTAACATGTTCGTAAGCATTCGGTCTAGACGTTAGTATAATCAGGCACAACGCCCACCCTACTGACCCCTTTATAAACAGCCCTTAATTTTACTAAAACTTTAAAGATACTTTTGGGTTTTGCTCATTCTTTTTATCTAAAGATTGTATCATTGCCAATAAATTAGTTGAGTCGGCTACCCAGGGAGCTTTACCTGTCAACAGAAAAGTTCTAAGAGTCGCTGAATGAAATAGCTTCCAATATCTCTTGATAAGAATCAGCATTAATGATGCCTTTCCATAATAATTCAGCATCCGAGTGTACTGCTTCTTTTAGTTTATAGTTAAAAAGATGAAATTCTTGAAGATTGCTAAACGATGAAAAATTTTCAATGAAAAGACTGTGAATTTTTTTATTCATACAATATCCTTTTGGTTTTTTAATAGGTATTTTAAATCTAATAAACTTCAGTGAATTATTGAGTAAAGCTGATGCGCGACACACACCAGCTTTGTCCCCAATCTTTCCTTCCCTTGAAGGGAAATTATTTCATTGATTGTTTGCGGATAACAATCATCTCTCCTTCTGTGGTGTGTACTTCTTCTTTTTGGTTTTTCTGTAGTATCCTAGCGTGTTCTACGATTGAGGATATATGCTGAGTTAAATTTTTCAATACGTCACAAGTCAGTTTTGTTTCAACCATCGTAATAGCATAGCCTGGCTCTTCCAATTGTAAACCTGCCGGACATTCAACGATCTTGCCTTTATATGGATGAACAACTAGATCAAACCAATCAATACTAGGCTCGTTCTCAAATACTTCAGATACAATAGGGCGAATCATATTTGCCAATTCTTTTGTGTGATAGCAGCCTATCTGATAAGTTTTGTCTGATAGTTTTAAAGAAAGAAGGAAATAAGTATTAAACTCATCTTGAATTCTTTGAGCTTCTTTTTTAGCTTCCCTAATCGCAAGTATCTTGCTAGCACCTACCGCAACAGTCATCATGCTAATAAGTGATAGCGTTGTTGAGTCTTGAGGTAATTTATCCAAATTGTTTAAAGCTTCTTGTAATTTTTTTTCTAGTTCTGTTCCTGATTGCATATTGTACTTTCCTAATAATAGTTAAAATAAGTAATGCCATGAGGCTACTGCATATTATCAATAATTAAAAGGCTTGTCATTTGTTAAAGTCTGATGATAAACCGCATTCTTTTTCAAAGATTCACAGCACGTATCTTTTTCTTTTGGATATCCTGATGAAGGGCTTGATCTAAATCCTGAATTAAATCATCTGCATCTTCTATTCCAATAGAAAGTCGAATTAAATTCTGCGGAATACTTTCTTTGCAACCCCGTTTCGAGGCATGCGACATATTGCAGGGTAAACTGATTAAACTATTTAAACTACCAAAACTCACAGATATCGTGAATAACTCGGTTTTTTCAATCACAGAACGCGCATGTTCATATGAATCTGTTACAAAGGAGATGATGCTGCCAAATCCTTTTGCTTGTTTTTGATGAAGATCATGCCCAGGATGATCCGGCAATCCTGGATAATATATTTTTTTGACGCATTCGTGGGATTTTAAAAACTGTGCGACTTTGTGGGCCACACTTTGCTGTCTTTCAATACGTAATCCTAATGTTTTAAGCCCTCGAATCAATAACCAACTTTCGAAAGGGGTGAGGGCTGATCCTTCGGCATTTTGAATAAATGCGATTTTCTGAGCGATTGCCTCATCATTCAAAATAATCACACCTGCTGTGATATCACTATGTCCTGCCAAGTGTTTCGTTGCAGAATGCACGACAATATCTGCACCTAACGTCAAAGGATTTTGTAACCAAGAAGAAAGTAACGTATTATCGACAACAAATAGTAATCCTTTTTCTTTGGTAAAATGAGAAAGTGCTTCAATATCCGTTATTTTTTGCAAAGGATTCGATGGCGTTTCAATCAATAATAATCGCGTCTCTCTTTTCCATGCAGAAATCACTTCAACAATATTTGTGGTATCCACTAAAGTAAAATCGACCCCTCGTGGCTTTAAACGTTCTGATAATAATCGATGTGTTCCGCCATACAGGTCATCGCCTGCAATGATATGATCTCCGGGTTTCAGTAAACCAAAAATCGTATTTAATGCAGCCATACCGCTATTAAAAACATATCCGTATTTACCGTGCTCTAATTTGGCGACATGACTTTCCACCACACTTCGCGTGGGATTTCCGCTCCGAGAATAATCATATTTACCAAATGCATCCATGGATTCTTGTGCGAAGGTTGCGGTTTGATAAATGGGTGTGCTATTTGCCCGATAAATATCGCCAGGACAAGGATCAAAATGCACGAGGTCAGTCCAACGGTTCATAATGCGCCCTCCCGAATATTTTGCAATAAGATATGATCGTTTTGCGATTGGAAAGGCACTTCCGATAAAATATTTAAGATATCGGAATACACAGACATGGCGGTTGGCCATCGTCCCGCACCCTTTCCTTTTAGTTGAAAATCCTTACCCTGTTTTGTTTTGATGATAACGCAATTATCTGCACCTTGAATGGTTGCAAATGGATGCGATAAAGGAATCACTTCGGGTTTTACGCTGGCGTGAAGCGAATTTTCTTTTAATTCACAATGCGCAATCAATTTCACGATGCCATTTGCAGAAACATTTTCAATGCCTTCCACAAAAAAATCTGATAATTCTCTGTGAAATGCCGTACGTGCAATAATTTTTTAATTTATGTGCAGCATCCATTCCTTGAATATCTAAACTGGGATCAAGTTCCGCATATCCTTCTTTTTGCGCTGAAAGCAGTGCTTCTTCAAATGACTTACCTTGTGAAATTAAATCTAAAACATAATTACAGGTTCCATTTAAAATACCTGTGACAGATTGTATTTCGTCACCTAAATGATTTTTAATATGATGAATCGTTTCAAGGATAGGAACGGATCCACC
>JABDEF010000025.1:0-491 GCA_013287235.1 Gammaproteobacteria bacterium | reverse complement strand
CAACAGCCGCAGAATACAATAATTTAACTTGATTGACCGCGGCTATGTCGCTTAATGTCTGCCCTTTTTCAGCAATTAAAAGTTTATTCGCTGTCACCACATCTTTTTGTTGTTGTAATGCTTTTGTAATACATTGTTCCGCTTTGATCGGATCCCCCATCAATTCAATAACAATATCTGCATCACGATCCAATAACTTCTCTAAGTCATCCGAAATAATTTTTTTTGAAATACCAAGAGAGTCATACTTTGAAAGATGTTTGACACCAATACCGACAATATCAAATGTATGATGTGCTGCTTTTAAATGTGAATACACACCAAAACCCACTGTTCCTAAACCTAATAAAATCGCTCTTTTTTTGCGTAATTTTGACATGTTGCTATCCCCTCGCGCCTAAAAGTGCTTGATCTAAATCTGAAATAATATCTTTGGCATTCTCTAAACCCACCGATAAACGAATTAAACCATCATCAATCCCAATCGCGCG
>JABDEF010000024.1 GCA_013287235.1 Gammaproteobacteria bacterium | reverse complement strand
TGACGCTACTGATCAGGAAAATGTGCCGTTAAAAAATCCTGATACGTATGTTCCCGCAGGTACATTTGTGAAAGCAGTGATGTTGGGTGGCGCTGATGCTTCAGCTGGCGTGAATTCCTCTGCGAATCCTGTTCCCATGCTATTTCGAATTATTGCGAATGGCACACTCCCTAATCATAAAAAGAGCCACTTAAAAGATTGTGTGGTGACTGCGGCAGTCGTGGGTGATATATCCTCCGAACGTGGCTTGATACGCCTTGAAAACTTGAGCTGTACATTTCCGAATAATGAAGTGGTGGATCAATCCGTTGAAGGCACTATTTTTGGTCCCGAAGGTAAAAATGGTGTGCGCGGTATTCCCGTATGGCGAGAAAGTGCCTTACTTCAACGCGCATTTGCAGCCGGTGCTCTTTCAGGCATCTCCGATGGGATTTCACAAACTTATACCGCGAATTCCATCTCACCTGAAGGAGCCGTCCAAACCATCAATTCAGGCAAGGTTTTTCAGTATGGAGCTGCGAGCGGGGCAGGGAAGGCCATGGATAAACTAGCCGAGTATAACATTCAGCGCGCCGAACAATATCATCCGGTCATTCAGTTAAGTGCAGGGACAGTGGTGGATGTCGTTTTTTTGAAAGGCTTCTATTTGGATGGCAAGAAACATGAAGGGCAAGATAAAAAAACGCATAAGAATACGACGGCTTTAGAACCGTTTAGAAATGCACCGACACTTTTTCCAGAAAATCCAATGGAATCACCAAGACTTCCTCTATCAGAGCGTGAAGTCAAACGAATTCAAGAACACAGTAAAGAACTAGGATTAAGCGTGACGAGTTTACCTATAGAAGCTTAAGGAAAAAAAGCCAATGAATAAAAGCAAAAAATGGTTCGCATGGTTGATATTGTTTTTAGCGCAACTCACAGGTTGTACGACAATGAATTCCAAATTTGATTGCCCCATGAAGTCTGGGATTCGCTGTGAAAGTTTAGATCAAGTGAATAGCCGAGTCGATCGCGGCGAGATGGGTCATGAAACATGGGTGAATGCGCGCACTTCGTCGATTTCCTATCAAAATACGAATCATGCTTTATCCAAAGGAGAACCCATCCGAATGCGGGAAACGGTCTTACCCATCTGGATTGCACCCTATGAGGATACGGGAGGGAATTATCATGAAGAAAGCGAGGTATTTACCATTATTAAACCCGGATACTGGAAAGGCAACCCGCCCAAAGTTATATCGAGCAATGAGGATTAACCTATGATGGAGACATTGAATCACTGGGGTCAAAAGCTCGCGCAATTCCTCGGGGACCGTACGCAATTTGGGGTGAAAACGGATCCTGTGAATGTGCCAACCGTAGATAATATTATCCGTTATCAAGCGCTCAACCGATTATTGCCGTATGAAAGTTTTGATCCTGATACGGGGATTTTTCATAACCGTGGCAGTCAGGGTTTTATTTTAGAAGCCTTCCCGCTGTTGGGTGCGAATGAAGAAACCGTCAATATTTTGACAAGTCTCATCACGGACGTGATACCAGCGACTGCGGATATTCAATTTTTATTATGGGCCTCCCCCAAAATAGGAGAAATGTTAGATCGCTTTGAAACGGTGCGGGGTAAAAGCGGCGATATTTATGCATGGCTTGCTAAAAAACGTACTGACTATTTAAAACAAGGTGTGTTTGAGAGCTTATCTACCTATGGCAATTTTATTTTACGAGATTTTCGATTATGGATTACGGTTTCTGAACCTCGGAAAAATGATCAGGATTTGCGTGATCGTTTGATCATGCTGCGAGAGGGGATAGTGAGTTCCTTCAAATCCATTCAAGCAACGATTGCGCCTGTCGGGGTAGAAGAATTTATCAGCGTGATGTCTGATTTATTGCATCCGACATCCTCTGTTTATCCCACACGAACACATTGGAATCCCTATGATACGCTCTCGCAACAATTGATTGATCCTATCAGTTTCATTCGGGTGTATGAAGATAAATTGAGTCTTGAAAATGATGAGCGATTCGAGGCGCGATGTTTATCGATCAAAGAATATCCGCAATCGATGGCACAATGGGATATGACCAATGCGATTGGAAAATTATTTAATGATTCACTACAAATCCCTTGTCCTTTTGTATTGTCATTTTCAATACGTTTAGTCGATGTCGAAAAGGCAGGGCTCGGCGCGCAATTACAATCCGTTAGTAAAAAGAAAGCAGCACAAAGTAAGAATTCTGATTGGATGCCGAAAATATTTAAAGAATATGAAGATTGGACTTATGTAAATCAACGATTATCCGAAGGGGATCGATTGGTTAAAACCCATTTTCAGTTAGTGGTGTTTGCGAAAGAAAAAGATGGAACATCTTCTGAGCGGAAAGTGCATGATTTATTTCGCTCAAATGGGTGGCGCTTAAAAAAAACCAAGTATCTTCAGCTCCCTGCTTTTTTATCGATATTCCCGATGATGATGTCAGAAGGCATGTATCAAGACTTACATCTCTTGGGACGATTACGTACTGTTACTGCTTTCAATGCGATGAATATCGCACCGCTTCAAGGTGAGTGGAAGGGCACGCATTCACCGCATTTGATTTTACCAGGGCGCCGAGGGCAAATAGCGACCTTCAATCCTTTTGATAATCGTGAGGGTAATTATAATATTGCGATTGCCGCTGCATCCGGTAAAGGTAAGTCTGCTTTTATGCAGGAATATATTGTTGCCATGTTAGGGGCAGGTGGCCGTGTATGGGTGATTGATATTGGTTGCACATATGAAAATACGTGTTACATGTTAGGTGGGACATTCATACGGTTTCATTCAGAAACGAAACTCTCGTTAAATCCTTTTACATTTATTCAAGATTTTAATGCCTCTTTGAGTATGTTAAAGCCATTATTGTCGGCAATGGCGCATCCGACGACTGAGGCTTCCGATGAAGAAATCACTTTTTTGGAGAAAGCGGCAAAAGCAGCTTGGGAAGAAAAAGGAAATGATGCAACCATCACCACGGTTGCGGATTGGTTGGGCAAGCAATCCAGCGTCACATGTCAGAATTTATCACATTTACTTTATAGTTATACCAAAGACGGCGTTTATGGGGCTTATTTTGAAGGTAAAAGTAATATTGATTTACGGAATAATTTTGTTGTTTTGGAATTGCAGGAGCTCAAATCCAAAAAAGATTTACAACGTATTGTACTCTTAAGTTTGATGTATCAAATCAGTGAAGCCATGTATTTAGGCGATCGTTCTCAGCAAAAAACTTGTCTCATTGATGAAGCCTGGGATTTATTAGGCAGCGATAATGCCGCAACCGGAAAATTTATTGAAACGGGATTTCGTACCGCACGTAAACATAATGCCAATTTTGTGACAAGCGTCCAATCCATTAATGATTATTTTAAAAATGAAGCATCGATTGCAAGCTTTGAAAACAGCGATATCAAAATTATTTTAGGCCAAACCAGTGAGGCCATTGATCAAATCAATAAATCCGATCGTTTTGCGATGGATGCTTTTACCGAGCGATTATTTAAAAGTTTGCGAAAAACCGATGAATATTCAGAATGCATTATCAAAACGCCTTCTGGATTATCGATCCACCGCATTATCTTTGATCCTTACGCACGTATTTTATATTCCTCCAAAGGGGATGAAGTGGCTGCACTCAAACGATTGCAAGCGGAAGGGTATGCATTAAAAGACGCTGTGCAGGAGGTTGTCAGAAGAAAATGATCAACGAACTAAAAAATAAACTGTTATCTGATTTTAGCCTGCATGCGGTGACTTCCTTTTTATGCGGCATGCTAGGGGCGATCGTGGTTGTGATCATTGTGCAACTCATACATAAACCCGCGCCTATCATTGCAACCGTTAATATTACCCAAATCGTTGATCAATTTATTCGCGATGCGCAACAAAAAAATATTCCACAAAATATTTTAGAAAAAGAAACCAAACAATTCGGTGAAAAACTCGAAGCCAATCTAAAACAACTCGCAATTCAAAATAATCTTGTTCTTTTACCGAAAGAAGCGGTTATCGCAGGCAGTGTAGATTACACCGATTTTGTCAAACCATACGTTATGTTAAGCCAAAAGGAGAATGTTTTATGAAAAAAATGTTTAAAACAATTTTATTAGCAAGTGCTCTTATTGTAAGTGCAAATACTTTTGCGCTACCCAATAAAGTGACGGTTGATATTCAAACGGATAACGCATTTAAAAATACTAATATTTTGTTTGTGACAAGTGTAGGGCAAGAAGAAGTGGGTGTTCACTATTCAGGGCAATTATTAGCATCAAAAAAAATAGTGAATACATTGGATGAGGAGAAAGTATATGTCTTAGCCTATGTGACAGGTCCATCATCTGATATATCAGGAATGTATATCACCAATGACTTCTATCGATTCGATGGAAATAGTCACATTGGTCTTAGTTTTCCTATGATGTTTCATAAGATTTAAACCGGGCAGGTGCAGTGAGGGAAAAGATCATGACTAAAAAATGGTTATTACAATATGTTTTATCGTTTTTTATTTTAACTCTCACTGTATCTTTATTTGCTGAAGACGTAGGTGTTTATGGTGAAACGTATCCTATTTTAGAAGAGGATTTCTTGCAATTTATTCAAAAACGCATTCAGATTATGCAAGAAAATGGCAACTGGAAAAAAATACAAAATCAAGTGCAACAAAAAGTGAAAGATCATGCGGATCGTCCGATCCTACTATCTAATATCACGAAAGCAACAAAGAAACGAGAATGGTTATTTGATCCTTCCATTACCTTATCGCATGATTTAAAAGACCATGAAGGAAGAGTATTTGCCAAACAGGGTACGACTTTTAATCCATTAAAAATGGTTTCTTTGAGAAATGCGCTGATCTTTTTTGATGGCGATGATGACAAAGAAGTTTCTTGGGTTAAAAGAAAAATAGCCATGTTTCAAAGTAAAACCAAATTAATACTCGTGAATGGTTCTATCAGCGATTCTGAAAAAACGTTCAAACAAAAAATCTATTTTGATCAAGAAGGAAGACTGACGCAACATTTTAATATTGAACATACGCCAGCTCTGGTTTATCAAAAAGATTTATTATTAAAAATCGAGGAATTTGTTATATGAAAAATATTCATTTTGTTCTCGCATCGTCAGAATCGGATTTTCTCGATTTTTTAATAGGAGCTAAATTAATTTTTAATTCACATCCAATTGCTGCTGCAAATTTAGCGAGTGTTAGCAATGATGGAAAGTGTTTATTATTAACATCGACTGATTCGATGCGTGAAATGGAAGGTTTTTTTGTATGCATGATTTCAGCAACATCATCTTGTGTCATTTTACGTTTGATTCTCGCTTTTTTTAATTTTATAGAAAGATCAATTTGTAATTTAGTGGCTTCGTATATTGCACGAGCTTCAGGATCCTTCATGATTTCACGAAGCATTTTATCGCGATTATATGGTACTGGTTTATATGCCATGTTTATTTACCTCTTTCAGACGTTTTATTGCCAAATCCAATTCTTTTTTAGGGGTTTTCTCAGTCTTTTTTACAAAAACATGCAAAATCATTATCGTCGTATTCGAAACGATACAAAAAAATCCACGCGCAATTCCTGCTTGTCCTTTAGCGCGAGCCTCAAAAAGCCCTTTTCCCATAGCCTTAGTAAAAGGCATTCCCAAATCAGGCCCATGTTCAAGCATCATATTAAATATAGCAAGCATTTTAAATTTAATACTTTTTTCAAGTTTATCTACACTTTGTTCTACGGATTTATTGTAAAATTTGATTTTCCATTTCATATCAATTTTATTCATCAGTCTATAATTTTATATGTTAACAAAAATGTTAACAAGTGTCAATCGGTATACATCATTTTAGTCCTCAGCGCACTTTTGAATATGGATAGAGCAAATGCGGATAATCTTTGCCATGGCAGTTTTGTGGATCCGATAGTGGAGGTTTGCTGGAGTTGTTTATTTCCTATTTCTATTGGTTCTATGGATGTCGTCAGTTCTTCCGTGCCGGATACCCCAAATCCGAGTTCGCCCATTTGTGCTTGTGGAACACCAGTTCCACGAATAGGAATTACCACGGGATTTTGGGAACCCATTGCCTTGGTTGATGTCACAAGAGAACCTTTTTGCATGGTGAATTTAGGTGGGATAAAACTCGATATGGGGAGTTCTTATAGCGTAGGGAATACGGAAACCGCACTGAGTAATGATAATAATAGTTTCTATTATGTGCATTGGTATAAATTCCCTTTACTTTTTTGGTTAAACATTATTACAGATTGGGTTTGTTTGGAGGCGGGTGATTTTGATATTGCGTATTTAACGGAACTTGATCCTACCTGGCGAGATGACGAATTAAGTTTTATTTTAAATCCTGAAGCCATTCTCTTTGGCAATCCGATCGCACAAGCAGCATGTGCTGCGGATAGTATCGCAGCATCCACACATCTTCCACTCGATTCGCTGTTTTGGTGCGCGGGTGCTCAAGGCAGTATGTATCCCTTTGATGGGCATGTCCAGGAACATATCGGTGGGGTGCAAGCCAGTACACTTCTTACTGAACGTATGGCTTATAAGTTGCATCGTGAAGCATTGCTGTGGGATAGTGTCAGTGAAAATTCCCCCGCGCTTTGTTACGAATACCCATCTCCCATTATCCCAAAATCCCGCTATCGCTATCAAATGGTGAATCCCATCCCAACAGTGGGTGAAGGAGGTTGCCACCCCTTTGGTGCAACGACAGCTATTTGGGGTGCGGGGCATGAGTACCCGGTGACGGGGGAAGATTTTGGCTATTTGGTGTGGCGAAAAAAGTCCTGTTGCAGTTTGTGAATTTAAAATTAAGGAGAGATAACCATGAATATCGAAGCGTTTTTTAAGAATAATCCGGATGTGAAAAAGTGGATGAAGTGGGGTGGTACAGCTGTTGTGGTTCTTTGGATCGTTCGTGAAATTTTTATGATGACGATGTTTAACTCGATGTTTCATTTTGTCACAGGTGGCATCAATAGTCAGGAGGCCGCTATGAAGTCGATGGAAGAAGACGCAGAAGAACATATACAAAATGTTGAAAAAGGCATGCAAGGTGTTGTCAATGGGATTCAGGAAGGTGCTAAAGAGATGAATCAAAAATTAGAACAAATGGAAAAAGATTTTGAAAAGGCAGGAGAGGTTGAAGAGTCACTCAAACACGGTTTTGAAGACATAAAAAAATTCAGTGATGAAACGGCGAAGGAGATGTTTGAAGAAAATAAACGAAGTGCAAAAGAATTCAAAAAGAAATCCGATGAATTCATGCATGCAGCGATTGAAAATAACGAAAAAGAGAAGAAAAAAGCACGTCTACAAGCTAAAAAAGAGTGGGAAATGCAGAGAAAAAAGAAACATGATGAAACCGGTTTATGGCTGCCGACATATGAAGAACTCAATGGGAATGAATAGAAAAATGAAATCCTTTAAATCAAGTATTCTGGCATTGTTTTTGATAGGCATGCTAAACCCTGTCTTTGCGGAAGTCCTGGTTTTTGTTTCATTTTCAATGCCGGATGCAAGTTTAAAAACGTGGATGCATGATGCTCATACCATTTATGCACCCGTTATTATTCGCGGTTTGATAAATAATTCATTTAAGGAAACGACATCTGCCATTTATCGATTAGTGAAAGAGCAATCAGGCGGTATGCAGATTGATCCCCTATTATTTGAACGTTTTCAAATAAAAAAAGTCCCTGCAGTGGTAGTGACAGAATCAACCGCCTGTCTATCCAATCAATCTTGTTTACTCAATTATGATGTTTTTTATGGCGATGTGACATTGCAATATGCACTCAAAGAAATAGCTAAGAAAGAAGATCGTTTATCATTGATTGCAGAATCTGCATTACACACATTAAAAGAGAGAAAGAATGCGTAAATTTTTTCTTATTTTAATGTTTTTTCTATGCATAGAGAGGTGTTTTTCTTCGGAAGAGAATTATTTTCAAGAAGGCTTAAATACAGGGAAAAATCAATCCAGTCAAGCCAATGAGGCGCTTAAACATTTTGATCCCAATAACACATTTAAGCAGTTTACCGAAAATCCGCCTGAGTCAGATTATTATCATGGCGGCACAGAAACGAAGACGACATTGGGAGATGATGCGGCAAAAGCGCTCCCCAATAATGAAACCGCCGTGACAGTTCAAGAAAGTATGACGAATAGACCCGAATTTAAGATTGATCCTGATTCACCCGAGATGGAGAAAAGTCAGCTGATTCAAAATAACGCGGTTGATATCGTCAATGGTGTATCGAATGAATTTGTCGATTGTAACAAACAACAAACGTGTACAACGATATATGAAACAAAAGTCTGTGAAGAAAGTCCGGTATCAGTTAACCAATATTGTAAAAAAAACCTTAGCATTGACATGATCCCACATCAAACCGATACCCATTATCCTTTAAGCGTACATTTATCTGCGAAAAAGCATGATTATGCGGGAGTGGATGTAAATGCGGTGACAGGTAAAGTCATCTTCAAAGGACCGAGTGAAGCGTCTTTTGCCTTTTCAGGACGCCTACCTGCAGGTATTGATTGCAACAGTTTACACGGGACTTACGTTATCACGAATACTCAGCACCATACCTATGTTGATATGATCGCATTGCCTAATTGTTCGAATGGATTAACATTTAGTTTACATATCACGGGTGATGATGGTAAAGCCGTGATCGATCTTCAAATAGATATGATTTCATCTAATATCGTATTAGAGCCTAAAGATCGATGGGATGATCAATGTGTTGCTTTGGCAAATAATTCACTCTGTACATTTCAAGATGAGCGCTGTATAGAAGAAAACACCACACACACTATTCAAGGCATATCTGTCACACGCGCTTGTTGGGAATATGAATCCCATTATCTTTGTCGAAGCAATAATGCAGATAATACATGCCAGCCACTGCGTGACCAGGGATGTGAGCAAATCGATTCCGTGTGTAAGAATAAAAACGATGGAGGATGCACTCTTTATAGTCAAACTTTCCGTTGCCCTATTAAAACCTGTGATGACACGGCGGTGATTTGTAATGGTGAAACATTTTGTTTGACAGAGGATTGTCTCGAGCACTCAAAAACCGCAGATCCTGATTTTCAAAAAGCAGTCTCTGAATTATCCGCAGTCAATGCAGCCTCTAAATCCTTTGATCAAAATACGATTTTCACAGGCGTTGGCAAAAGTTGTCATAGCGATATCGTGGGGTTTACCAATTGTTGTGCCGACGATGGATGGGGTATCGATATGCATTTGGCGGAGTGTACTGATGAGGAAAAGGAATTAGGAAAAGCGAAAGAAAATAAGCAAACTGTGTATGTGGGGAGTTACTGTGAGACGGATGTCATGGGGGTTTGTCTTTCACATCGAAAATCCTATTGTGTATTTTCATCTTTATTAGACCAGATTATTCAGCAGCAAGGCAGGGGGCAGCAATTAAAAATTGGCTTTGGCAAGCCAGAGCATCCCAATTGTCGCGGGATCACACCAGAAGAATTACAACACATCAATTTCGATTTAATTGATTTTAGTGATTTTTATGCGGATATTGCCAAAAAACAAAATATTGAAGATTCTACTTTGGTGAATGAGCGCATTAAAGAAGATATTCAGAATAGTGTGGATGGAGCAAAATAAATGAAGCATATTATTTTATTATTTTGCATCCTCTTCAGTTTTACACTTCATGCCAATGATACAACCTATTATGAGCAACATGCGACGGGTTGGCATTGGTATGAAGATCCTGTGACTGAAGAAGAACCGGATAAAACCCCAGCAGCGCCATCTGATCCTATTGAACGAATGAATGCTGTGAAGGCAACGATTCAACGCGCATTAAATAAAGCCGTGATTGAACCGACCCATGATAATGTGAAAGCGTATCTCAATTTACAAAATCAATTGATGGCGCAATCAGGAAAGTTTTCAAATATTTGGAAAGAAATTTTGTTAGAAAATCCATCCCTGGATTACTCACTTATTCATCCTACCAATAATATAGCAAGACAAGTGGAATCTGATCAAGAAAATTTAAAAGAAGAAGCTGCAATTCACGCACTTGGAAAAGAAAGCGGGCTTTTTTTCTTTTATCGAAGTAGCTGTCCTTATTGCAAGCAGTTTGCACCTATTGTTAAACGCTTCGCAGAGCGATTTTCTATCCCGGTCATTCCCATTACAACGGATGGAATATCGCTTCCAGAATTTCCAAATTCTTATATTAACCAAGGACAGACTGAAACTTTTCATGTCACGGTTGAGCCATCGCTTTTTGCTGTCAATCCCTATACCCATCAGGTGTATCCTGTGAGTTATGGATTAATGAGTGAAGCCGATTTAAAAAAACGTATTCTTGATATTGCAACTCGATTTAAAGGGAACACTGCATGATAAAAAAAATTGTTTATTACGGCGTTTTTTTAATCGGCAATTTCTTTTATTTTTTATCACATGCAGGGATTAATCAAGATTTAAATGATTATTTTAATAAGCTAGGATTTTCATCTAATGTGACAGGTGCGAGCGCTTATCATGGCCAGTCGGCTGGTTTCTATTCTGGCGGCAGTATTTTTACAAGAAATGCTGTGCGTGATGTGCAAATCATTCAAATGGATTTACCGAGTTATCGCTCTGGGTGCGGCGGTATTGATTTATATGCCGGTGGCTTTTCATTTATCAATTCCGATCAATTAATTGCTACTTTTAAAAATATTTTAAATAATGCAGCGGCTTACTCTTTTACATTAGCATTGGAAACAGTCACACCAGAAATTTCTAATGTACTAAACAAAATGTATAACCTTGCTAATACAATAAATCAGGCGAATGTTAACTCATGTGAAGCGGCTGAAGCATTAGTCGGAGGGGCTTGGCCTAAAAATCGTGCTGCTCAAACAAGAATTTGTGAAGATGTCGGCATGGGCACAAAATTTTATTCTGATTGGGCGCAAGCGCGGCAAGGGTGTGGTGCAGGTGGTCAGTTTACCGAATCCATGACCCATGGCAAGCAAAATCCTTATTATAAAAATATGATTATTGATAGCGGTAATATTGTCTGGAAGGCAACGCAACAAATTGGATTTCTAAAAAGTGATCCAGAGCTTGCTGAATTATTCATGTCTCTTTCTGGCACTGTCATTCTTTACAAAAATGGATCAGGAGATAATGCTAATATAGAACATAAACAGTATCCTGCCCTTATTGAAAATAACGATATTTTGACTGCTTTATTGTATGGTAACAAGGCTAAAATTTACCAATGCGACACGACGGATGTGGATGGATGTTTACATCCAAAACAAGTGGAAATCTCTATTTCAAGTGAACATGCCTTTAGTTCACGGGTGACTAAAATTTTAAGCAATATTGTGAATAAAATTTTGGATGATCAGCCACTCAATGAAGAAGAAATCGGATTACTACAATCAACCAGTTTACCGATTTATAAAATGCTAAATGTCACTTCCGCTTTTCAGAAGGATAAATCAGTTATTGATGTTACAGGTTACGCCGATGTAATTGCAATGGATATTCTTTTTCAATATTTACATGAAAGCTTAAATATCGTGAGAAATGCTATCCAAACTCTTCCATATCCTGATGAAATATTGAATGAGTTGACTCCGAGTATTGAAAGAGAGCTATCGGATTTACGCAAAAAACAAGGAAGTGCTTATCAACAATTGGCACAATATACTCAAATTATCGAACAAACCCAAGTCTTAGAACGCATGTTAGCAGCAGATTTATCGAGTGAGCTTTCAAGTACTTTGTCTTGGGCGAGAGGATTGAAATAATTTTATTCATTACATTGGAGAGAAAATATGAAATCGTTACGCATCATCACCATTGCATTAATCTTAACATGGTTTATCACTCAATGCTTTTATCCACAATTCGCAAGACATTTTCTTGATAGCTCAACTTTTGCATTTTTATCGGGTTGGGAGTTAATGTATGATGGATCACATTTTATGACTCAATTAAGTCTATTCTTTTCCGTTTGGTTTATGAGTTTCTGTATTGGCATGACTGTTTCCACATTTATTTATCCTGTGCTGGAAAATAAAGTCATGACATTGACTAAGTTTTATAAAATAAAAAAGTTGGGAGAATGATGATAGAATGAATTTATTTGCTTGCTTTTTTATGTCGGTCGAACCATTCGATCAGTTCATCTTTACTGACATGGTTTGCTGCAGCTTGATCGATGATTTCAGCAAATTGATTCGTATCTTTTTTAATATTCCAAGGATAAACCAACTGATAGCCGTTCAACCCCATAAAAACTGTTGCAGAAATACCTGCGGTACGTTTATTTCCATCCAGAAATGCGTGTGCTTTTGTCAAAAAATAGCAAAGCGCACCGGCAACTTTTGCGATGCCTCCGTAACGAAAGGGATAATCGCCCGGATAAAAAGCAGCAGCGAGTGCGCTATCGATCTTTTCTTCATTCAAACAAACATGTTTTTGCTTTTGTTGAGAAACAATTTGTTTATTGATATCGATGACGTGCTCAATAGTCAAAATTTGAACTTTATTTTTTCGCATTTACTTCAATTTCTCCAACATATGAGCATGTTTTTTCATCATTTTTTTAACCGATACTTGAACATCTTTTTTAGATGCGGGAACCGTTTCAACGGCTTGCAAGACCTGTTTGGTCGTAATAAATTTTCTTACGGCCATATTGACCAGTCGAGACAAGTTGAAATCTGGATTGTGTTCAAGCCAATCATGGATAGAGACATTCAAGTCTGTATCCAGTCGAATACTCGTTGTTTTTCCCTTTTGGTGAGTTGCTCGCATAATCATACCTCATTTGTTTCATATACTATAGTGTACTACAAAATAGTATTTATTGCAAATCATTATGTATATATTTTTATAAGGCTATTAAAATGAGCACATTGCCAATTATAGTTTATGGTAACGGCGAAGTATTCCGTGAATATTTCAATGCTATCGTCACAAGCTTTGGCACCAGTGATTTTAACACGCTCATTAAGTTAGCATTATTACTGGCAGGGACGACCGTTATTTTCAGTTTTATCATGCAACGCGACTTGATGGTGATGGTCAAATGGTTTGGACTTTATTATATTGCGGTTTTTGTATTATTTACCCCAAAAACATCGGTTGAAATCATTGACCGTGTCAATCAGTGGCATGATTCGGTTGACAATGTGCCATTAGGCCTAGCGGCCCTTGCGAGCTATACAAGTGCCATTGGCGATGCATTAACGCAATTGACTGAAATGAATTTCAGCATGCCCGATGATTTGCGTTATCGTCAAACGGGTCTCGTTTTTGCTTCACGATTAGTGACTGAAGCAAGCCAATTTGAAATTACCGATGCAACTTTTGACAAAAATTTACAATCGTTTATCGACCAATGTGTTTTCTATGACATTTTATTGAATCGTTATACGATTAATGATTTAGTGAACGCCACAAAACTCTGGAAATTTGTTTCTTCTAATACATCATCTGCACGTGCATTTTTGTATAACGATGTAGTGACCGTTTGCAAGGAGGGTGCTAAAAACATCAATCAGGATTGGGCAGAGGCACTTGATTCATCGGGAAGTCAATATGCCGCAAGAATATTTCCCAATGATAAAAATGCGAAAGCTACACTCTTCACAAAATTAAAAATCGGCTATGGTTATTTAACCAGCGTATCCGAAGAGGGGGCTGAGATTATGAAGCAACAGTTAATGGCCAATGCTATTCAACGTGGTGTGATACGAAAAGATGGAACGCTCAATGCTTCTGCTGCCATGGAATCCTATGCTTTTACGCGTGCACAAGAGCAAAAACGTCTGACCAACCAAACAATGGGTGATATGGCAGCATATTGGTTACCTTTAATGAAAAATGCATTTGAGGCCATTATGTACGGCTCGTTTATTTTTATTGTGTTGCTTTCGGTTTTCCCTTTTGGTTGGCTTATTTTAAAAAACTATATTTTTACTTTACTGTGGATTCAACTATGGGCACCCCTCTATGCTGTCATCAACTTATTAGTTTCTTATTATGCGGTGGTGAATAGTACCGCTGCCACAGGTGGTGCTTTAACGCTTAAAGCGATCCCTGGCCTTTTACAAATTAATTCAGATATTGCGGGACTCGCAGGATATTTGACATTATCTGTGCCTTTTTTATCGGCAGGACTTGCACGTGGTATGGCGGGTACATTTACGCAGTTATCCCAATATGTGAATGGCGTGACGCAATCAGCAGGCGGCGCTGCAGCGCAAGAAGCAGTTACGGGGAATATGAGCTTAGGCAATACCAATTTTGGTAATCATAGTTCTTTTAATACTTCTGCCAACCATTTTGATACAAGCGGACGGTATAGTTCAGGCATGTTTACGGGTCTTCTTCCTGGCGGTTCAACAAATACAGCCATGCCTGATGGAAGTACAGTGATGAATACTCAAAATGCCATATCGAATTTAGGCACGAATGTCATGGTCGCTAAATCGATTCGCCAAACAGCAACGCAACAAGGAGAAATCGCGACAACGCACGCGCATCAAGAAGGAATGGCTTTCAGTGAGGCGACTTCAGCAACTTCAAGGCAAGCAGCAGAGCTGAGTCTTCATATGGGACATTCAAAAGGATCGGGATCGAATTGGTCTGTCAGTACCAATGCAACAACAGCAACGGCTTTAAATAATATTCAACGATTAACGGAACGGTTTGCTGAGGATCACAATATGTCTTACGGCGATGCTGCACGCGTCTTAGGCAGTGTGACAGGCGATATGCGGGCAGGATTAGGTGGTCAAACACCAGGTGGAGTTTTTTCTGCAGGCATATCACTCGCGGGAAGACGAGAAGCAGATCATTCTACATCTAGTGAAAATCGTAAACTTTATTCCGAGGCAAAAGATTTTGTGAACGATACAGGGTATTCCAAAAATGTGGATGTCGTTCAACGGGCTGTTGAAGACAAAAGTCTAAAAATCAATGATGAAACAGGCGAGCGGCTCTTGGACAACATGGGTGCTTCCATCGATCGGGCGAAATCGGCAAAACATGACATGATGCAAAGTCTTCAAACGGCAAAAAGTTATCGTGAGATAGCCCAGCAAGCCAAAGAAAACGCGAGTAACATTAACAGCAACTTTTCACAACTTTTCAAAGAATGGCTGGTTCAACAACCAGGTACCAATGGCAAAGGTCATATGGGAGATGCAATGGCGGAAAGTATTTTATTACATGATCCTGAGACAGCACAAAAATATGCGGAGAGATTTAGTGAACAATACACATCAAAATTAATAAATAATCATAACAATGTACCTTCATCGTCTCATGTCGTAGAAAGTGAATATAAAAAAAATCAAAAAAATAATTCAAATGAGAAGAATATAGATTCTGAATTTAATCATTCGAAAGAAAAAGTTTTAAATAGGGCAGAGGAACAAAACTTAACACCGGATTTTAAAATCGATGAATCCCCTAAAAAAGAGACGAAAAAGATGATCCAGTCAAATGAACAAGTGATTCATCAAGGACACCAGCATATTCAAGAAGAAAGTCAAAATCGAATTGATAAAATAAATCATGAAAACCAAAAACATCCTACTCGGCACGGCCACCAACTTGTCGATTTTTGGAATGGAAAAATTGATACAAGTGAATAAAAAAAAGGAAATACCTATGCAATCTAATGATCCCTCCATCAAACATTTTACCCGCGGCGGTCAAACGTTTTTACATAATTTTCGTATGATCAATCAAATCGTCAGTCGAGTAACAATATTTTGTTTTATCATCTTTATTATCACAACGCTTGGATTAGACAGTCTATTGATAACAGCGTATCAACGTTACGTGGTAGAGCAATGGGTATTAGCACATGTGATAGCGTTTTTTCGGCATGACGCTACACAGCTTTTTATCACTGCAAAGGATGAAACTATCAAAGTCGTTTCAAAAAATTTAATCAATTCCATTCTGGCGCATCAAGTGCTTCGTGAGGTAGCTGCAGAAAGCATCAAGGCAATGATGGGTGGGTTCGTGATAACAGGCATCTCTTTTATTTTTATCTATCGTTGGTTAAGAAAGCGCGGTGAGCAGCAGACGGCAACCAAGCAATTACGCGGGGATATAATAGCCAATTGGAAAACCGTTAAAAAGATCATCCAAAAATCAAAGAATGTATCAGACATTGCATTATCAGGATTACCGATGCCCAACGGTTTTGAATGCCGGCATCTATTGATTCATGGTACAACCGGTAGTGGCAAATCGGTTTGCATTCGTGAATTGCTAGATCAAATTCGTGCGCGAGGGGATAAGGCCATTATTTATGATAAGGGATGTGATTATGTGAGTACCTATTATCGTGAAGGGCAGGATATTTTGTTGAACCCACTCGATAAAAGAACAACACCTTGGCATTTATGGGATGAATGCCGGGACAATGTAGATTTCGATAGTTTAGCAGCCGCTTTAATGCCCATGCCGCAGGGAGGAACCGATCCTTTCTGGGTGAATGCTGCAAGAACCATTTTTGCATCTGCCGCAAGACAGCTTAAATCAAGCCCAGATCGATCAATGGATCTATTGTTGAAAGCATTATTATCCATGGATTTGCAAGCGTTAGGGGTATTTTTAAAGGGTACAGAAGCAGAGACACTGGTATCTGATAAAGCTGAAAAAACAGCAATTTCAATCAAATCAGTTCTGACAACCTACATTAAAAGTCTTCAGTATGTGGTTGATGAACCAAATAAATTTTCGATTCGACGCTGGATACAAGATGACACTCAAAGGAATTGGTTATTTATCAGTTCCATTTCAGACCGGCATGAAACCCTGAAACCTTTGATTTCCATGTGGCTAGATATCGCCGCGAACGCTTTGATGAGTTTAACGCCATCTCATACTCGTAGGATATGGATTATTTTTGATGAATTACCGAGCTTACAACGTTTGCCCTATTTACCCGAGGCATTTGCTGAAGCGCGCAAATTCGGCGGTTGCTTGGTCGCGGGCATGCAGAGCATATCTCAGCTTCGAAAAATTTATGGAATTCATGCGGCTGAAGAAATTTCAAATCTCTGCAATACTCGCATCTTTTTTAGAGATCCTTCATTTGAGACTGCGCAGTGGGCATCTAAAGAATTAGGGGAGAGTGAGACGGAAGAAATGAAAGAAAATGTTTCGTATAGTGAAAGTGCCATGCGTTCTGGGATATCCATCACCAATCAGCGATTCAAACAACAAATTATTAGTGCATCGGAGGTTATGCATTTGAATGATCTTGAGGCGTTTATTCGTTTACCGGGAAATTTACCGGTGACTAAAGTCAAATTAAATTATAAAATACACTCGAAAATTTCAATGCCGTTTATTTATAAAAATATAAATGAGGTGTAAAATGTCTGGAGCGAGATATTATGTGATTGGTAATTCTACGC
>JABDEF010000023.1 GCA_013287235.1 Gammaproteobacteria bacterium | reverse complement strand
GCAGCATTATCCGCTTTGTATGCGACCAATGACTGTGCGACTGCAGTATTGGATAGCAGTATAGCGCTTGAGAGAAGGGTTAATGTAAAAGATTTTAAATACATATTTAAAGCTCCTTTGAGATTTTATCCTTGACGACAGTGATCCTCTGTCAATGCGAGCATAACATAGGAAAGATAAACAAAATAAGAAAAATTTATAGAATAATGGTTCGTTTGAAAAACCTCACCCTTTGAGTTAGTATTTATTCTCGCGTGTACTTTAATTCAAAAGGAGATTTGGATGAAAAGATCACTTCTAAGACCACCGCATCACAAAAAAATACTTTTAGCCTGTTTATTATCCCTCATGAGTTTTGAAGCAAATGCTACCTTAGGCGATAATATTTATGCAACACCGCCCTATATAATCAAACCAAATACACCTTCCACCGCACCTTCTGGATTTTCGCCTCAACAAATCACAAAAGCATATACGTTTACGAGTATTACTAATCAAGGCGCAGGCCAAGTCATAGGTATTATCGATGCATACGATGATCCCAATGCAGAATCCGATTTGGCGACATTCAATACGCAGTTTAGTTTACCTGCGTGCACTACCGCGAATGGTTGTTTTAAAAAAATCTATGCCAGCGGCTCACAACCTGCAGGGAATACGGGCTGGGGGGTTGAAATTTCACTGGATGTCCAATGGGCACATGCCATCGCGCCACAAGCAAAAATTATGTTGGTGGAAGCTGCAACTAATAGTTTCACGGATCTTTTTCAAGCCATTAATGTAGCGATTCAACAAGGTGCAACCGTTATCTCAATGAGCTGGGGTGGTGGTGAATTTTCTGGTGAAACAAGTTTTGATTCAACCTTTAATATTCCCAATGTCACCTTTACAGCATCCAGTGGTGATGGCGGACATGGTATATTATATCCCGCTGTGTCTCCCTTTGTGATTGGTGTGGGTGGAACAAGCTTAACACTGGATACATCGGGAAATTATGTCAGTGAAACAGCGTGGTCAGGCAGTGGTGGCGGTATCAGCACTGTTGAGACGGAACCTGCCTATCAATCCAATCTTGGCCTTCCCAATAACCCCAACCAGTTCCGTGGCGTACCGGATGTGTCTTATGATGCCAATCCGAGTACGGGATTCTCCGTGTATGATTCGTATGGTCAAAGCGGATGGCTAGTCATTGGCGGAACCAGTGCAGGCGCACCACAATGGGCAGCACTGATTGCGATCGCTAAATCTTCTTCTACAACACCGTTGACGGGCATCAATACAACGTTATATAACCTTGCAAAAAGTAATTTTGGCACAAATTATCACGATATCACATCCGGAACCAACGGTTCTTGTGGCGTCCTCTGTACTGCGTCAACGGGTTACGATTATGTGACTGGCATTGGATCACCAAAAGCAGCGGCGCTGGTACAAGCGATAACCGGTGGTAGTAGCGGCGGACAACGCATACCTATTTAATTTATAGCAAAACTGTCATGCCAGCTAAAGACATGCTGGCATGACATAATCTTTTTATAAAAACCATCGCAACAAGCTTTCTTTCAAACTACTACCCGGCGGATAAATGGCATAAGAAGAAATATCTAACATATTCCAAGTGGTTGGTTTTTTAAAGATGGCTTTTTGATGGCTAAACGTATCAAATGTTTTTTTGCCATGATAAGCACCCATACCGCTTTCACCCACACCGCCAAAAGGCAGTGTTAAAATACCGGCTTGTAACAAGGTATGATTCAGCACAAAACTCCCCGCGCTTATGTCTGCAACTAATTGCTGATTATTGCTATCTTCAGAAAAAAGATAAAGCGCTAAGGGCTTGGGTCGTTTTTTGATAAACTCTATGGCTTCTTCCATTTTTTTATAGGTGAGTATCGGTAAAATGGGTCCGAAAATTTCAGCATCCTTTTCCATAATCGGAGCACTCGGCAACACATTTCGTAAAATGGTAGGTGCAATATATCGATCTTTTTCATCGACTTCCCCACCGATAAAAATATCCCCATTTTTCGATAAATAATTGAGAAGACGTTGATGATGACGTGAATTGATAATGCGTCCGTAGTCTTTACTTTCTTGCGGATTTTTTCCGTAAAATGCTTGTAATGTTTCTTTCATGCAAAATAATAAAGTTTCTTCGACATCTTTATCCACCAGTAAATAATCGGGTGCAATACACGTTTGACCTGCATTCGAAAATTTTCCCCAAACAATACGTTTAGCAGCGATTGGAATATTTGCCGTGTCATCAACAATACAAGGACATTTTCCGCCTAATTCTAAAGTAGTTGACGTTAATTGTTTTGCTGCTTCTGCGAGTACGATTTTTCCAACGGATCCACTTCCTGTAAAAAAGATATGATCAAACTTTTGGGAAAGCAGCGCTTCCGTTTCTGGAATGGCGCCTTCAATCACACGATAACATTCCGGATCGATATATTTCGGTAAATATTCGGCTAATAACTGACTTGTTTTAGGCGCAAGTTCACTGGGTTTTAATATAGCGCAATTCCCGGCTGCAATTGCACCCACCAAAGGCATTAATAAAAGTTGAATGGGATAATTCCAAGGTGCAATGATTAAAACAACGCCTAAAGGTTCGGGTTGAATGTAACTCGTGGCTGGTTGGGCTGCAAAAAAAGTAGAAACTTTTTTAGGTGCCATCCATGATGCAAGATTTCGTCTTGTTTCGCGAATTTCACGACTCACAATACCAATTTCAACGGCAAATGTTTCGAGTGAAGATTTATGCAAATCTTCAAACACGGCTTTTTTTATTAAATCTTCACATTCGATTAAAAATTTGGCTAATCCATCCAATTGCGTTTCTCGAAACGCGCGTGATTGTGTGTGTTTGGCTTGAAAGGTTTTTCGTAAGTCTGACACAATAGACGGGATACATGATACGGTATCCGCTTTTTTTTCATCTCCGCTGAACATAAAGCTCCTTAAAAATTTCATCGTCGTCCCGTCATGCTTTTAGACGGGATCTCTTGCTCGAGATCTAAGAAATGTTATTATGAACTTTTTAAATCTTAAGTAAATCTTTTCGAGGAAAAAATGTCATCCACTTTACTGCTCACCCAAGAACTCATCCGATGTCATTCCGTGACCCCTCAGGATGGTGGTTGTCAAAAATTAATTGCTGAACGCTTATCGCGTATCGGTTTTCATATTGAACACATGCGCTTTGTAGATGTGGATAATCTCTGGGCACGTTTTGGAACGCTTTCTCCTCTGCTTGTTTTTGCAGGACATACCGATGTCGTACCACCGGGTCCCTTAGAAGCATGGACAAGTGATCCTTTTTCACCAAGTGTGCGAGATGGATACCTTTATGGACGGGGTGCTGCGGATATGAAAAGTGGGCTCGCTGCAATGATCATTGCGGCGGAAAAATTTATTCAAAAAAATCCTGGATTTCCAGGTTCCATTGGATTTCTCATTACCAGCGACGAAGAAGGACCAAGCATTCATGGGACACGAGAAGTATTAGAAACCTTGCAAAAACGTCAAGAACAAATCGATTATTGCATTGTGGGAGAAGCAAGCTCCGACAACCTATTGGGGGATCAAATTCGGGTGGGTCGTCGTGGTTCTTTACATGGAAAATTGACCATTTATGGAAAACAAGGTCATGTCGCCTACCCCGATATCGCCAAAAATCCCATCCATCTTGGCGCCGCCGCACTGTATGAATTAAGCCAGACACAATGGGATAAAGGCAATGAATCTTTCCCGCCGATTATTTTTCAAATCACCAATTATCATGCAGGGACAGGTGCGACCAATGTGATTCCAGGTACCTCAGAAATTTTATTTAACTTTCGATTTGGTACATCGGTGACAGTGCCTGAATTACAAACACGTGTGACAAACATTCTTGAAAAAAATAATCTTGAATTCGATTTAAAATGGAATATTTCAGGGCTTCCTTTTTTAACAAAACAAGGAAAACTGATATCTTCGGTAAAAAAAGCTATTTTTGACTGCACCGGTCTTGATCCTATTCAATCCACCGGCGGCGGAACCTCTGATGGCCGTTTTTTTGCACCCTTGGGAACAGAAGTCATTGAGTTGGGACCTTGCAATGCCAGTGTGCATCAAATCAATGAACACGTGAGAATTGCCGATTTGGATGTACTAACAAATATTTATGAGAGCGTGCTCCAGCATCTATTTTTTTGATTGCAGAATCTCTCTTTCTAGTTTAATCTTACGCTCCTAATCAAAATCGGAGAGATGTCCGAGTGGTTTAAGGAGCACGCCTGGAAAGTGTGTGTACGCTTAACGGCGTACCGAGGGTTCGAATCCCTCTCTCTCCGCCAAGCAATGGTGGTCAGTCACTGGTCTCTTCGCGACGCTATGTTATGAACCCCGCCAGGTCCGGAAGGAAGCAACGGTAGTAGCAGATGCGGGCGCCGAAGTCAGGCTGGTGTACTGGCTGCCTCCATTTTGGAACGGAAACATGACTTATCAAGTGCTTGCACGTAAATGGCGACCGCGCACCTTCCAACAAATGATTGGACAAGAACCCATCTTACGCATGTTAACCCATGCATTACGCAACGAACGATTACACCATGCCTATTTATTCTCAGGCACGCGTGGTGTCGGAAAAACAACGCTTGCCCGTATTTTTGCAAAATGCCTCAATTGTGAAACGGGTATTACAGATACGCCTTGCGGTCAATGCGCGCATTGCACCGCTATTGATGCAGGACGATTTTTAGATTTACTGGAAGTGGATGCGGCATCTCGCACCAAAGTAGAAGACACGCGTGAGCTTTTAGATAATGTGCATTATCAACCCACATTGGGTCGTTATAAAATTTATTTAATTGATGAAGTACATATGCTCTCGGGGCATAGTTTTAATGCCTTATTAAAAACCCTGGAAGAGCCACCCTCCTATGTGAAATTTTTATTGGCAACTACTGAACCTAAGCGTTTGCCGATTACGATACTCTCGCGATGTCTACAATTCAATTTAAAACGCGTACCTATCGATGAAATTGCTAAACACTTACAACACATTTGTTCAGCTGAAAACATCCCATTTGATGCGCCTGCTCTCACTTTATTATCGCAAGCCGCAGACGGCAGTGTCAGAGATGCATTAAGTTTATTGGATCAAGCCATTGCCTATACGGGTGAAAAAATTCTTTTAGCTGACACCGAAGCCATGTTAGGCAGTGTTTCTTTTGAAACCTTACTTCGTTTATTACAAGCAATACATGCGAATGACGGTAAACAATTATTAATGGAAATTGAAAATTTAGAAATGCATGCGGTGAATTTTTATCAAGCGTTAGATGAAATATTATCGATTTTGCATCAAATCAGTCTCGCGCAAGTGATACCGGATGCACCTCATCTTAAGGATTCTATCATTACGCTCGCAAAACAATTTAAACCAGAAGATATTCAATTATATTATCAAATTGCGCTCATCGGTCGTCGGGATTTGCCGTATGCACCGACACCGAAACAAGGTTTTGAAATGATTTTACTTCGTATGCTTAGCTTTAGGCCGGTGATAATAATAAAAGAAGAAGAAAAAATAATACCGCCTAAAGCCATTGAAAAACCCGTCACACCCTCTCTCAATCCGCGCACCTGGATTGACACACTGGATAAGCTAGCGCTCACAGGATTGGCCTATGCACTTGCGTCTAATTGTACGCTTCTCGAGATTTCAGATACAAAAGTAAAGCTAGCTCTCGCGATACAACATGAGCCTATGCTTAACAAAAAATTAACAGAGCGAATCGAGCAAGCCTTGGTTCAATATCTCAATAAACCCATCAAATTAGAGATTCTAGTCACATCGACGGTAGGTGAAACCCCCGTTAAAAAACAAAAAGAAGAAGATAAAGCCCGTCAAGCGAAAGCGACGGAGGCCATTCAAAATGATGATGATGTTCAAAAAATTATGGGAATTTTTGATGCGACGCTTGATCTTAATTCCATCAAGACAATTTAAGAGATTTAATGATATTATGTATTTTTTTATATATATTAAAACTTAGGAGCGTAAGCAATGAATAAACCTTTTGGTGGCGAAAAACCCGGTTTAGGGGAGTTGATGAAAAAAGCACAAGAAATGCAAAAAAAAATGCAAGAAATTCAAAAACAAGTTTCTGAAATGGAAGTGGTCGGTCAATCGGGCGGCGGTCTTGTGAAAATCGTGATGACCGGTCAACACATGGCAAAACGCGTCACATTGGATCCAAGCTTGATGAAGGAAGAGAAGACCATTGTGGAAGACTTGATAGCTGCAGCGATCAATGATGCTGCTACCAAAATTGAAAAAGGCACGCGTGATAAAATGTCCTCGCTCACTGGCATTAAATTACCGGATGGATTTGATTTACCGCCTGGTGATTAAGGTATATGGAATATAGCCCGTTGCTCATGCAACTGATTGAAGCCTTGCGCGCGCTACCGGGGGTTGGCCCAAAAACAGCGCAGCGCATGGCGTTTCAATTATTAGAACGTGGACGCGAAAAAGGCCTGCATTTAGCAGCGGTTTTGCAGCATGCCATGCAATCTATCCAACATTGCAAACAATGCCGCACATTCAGTGAAAATGAGTACTGCAAACTTTGCCAATCGCCGTTAAGGGATTCTTCTCTACTCTGTATCGTCGAAAGTCCAGCAGATATTGTCGCCATGGAACAAATGGGACATTACCACGGTATTTACTTTGTTTTAATGGGACATTTATCCCCGCTCGATGGCATAGGACCTGAGCATCTTGGCATAGATCAATTGACATCACTTATTTCAAAGCAAACGATTAAAGAAGTCATTCTTGCAACGAATCCGACAGTTGAAGGGGAAGTCACAGCACATTATCTTTCAGAACGTATTAAACCTTACGCCATCAAAGTCACCCGCATTGCACATGGTGTGCCTATCGGTTCTGAATTGGAATATATTGATAGTGGTACACTTGCGCATGCGTTTTTGGGAAGAGATGAAATAGTATAATCTGGATCTCCGTCGTCCCGGACAAGCGCCGTCCATATCATTTTTGAATATCACTGGCATATCACGGCGCGCGATCCGGGATCCAGTCTTTTAGCGGCTTTTATAGATTTGCAAATAAAACGGAATAAATTATGAAAAAAATTACAACCATACTCTTATTATTCTTTCTTTTCACGCTCACTACCTTTGCAGACACCCTTCTCATCGAACCGGATGAAGGACGCACACCCATTTTAAATGCAATCCATAACGCACATTCTATCGATCTTGTGATGTATGGCTTCACGGATCCCACGTTTATCGATGCACTGATTCAAGCAAAAAATAGCGGTAAAAACGTAAATATTTTACTTGAACCTCTTCCCTACAAAAACGCCAATGAAAATATTTTTGCATTAAAACGCTTAAAAAAAGCAGATATACATTTACTGTCACCCAATCCAGATTTTCAGCTCACACATCAAAAAACATTTATATTCGATCACAAAAAAGCACTCATCATGACATTGAATCTCACGCGTAGTTCTTTTCAAAATCAAAGAAATTTCGGGATTTGGATTGAAGATCCTGCCATGATTTCAGAAATCGAAAATGTTTTACAAAATGATGCTAAACATCAAAAAACTTCTGTAACCGAACACAACCTTGTTTGGAGTCCTGACACATCCCGCGAAAAAATTTTACATTTCATTCAGGCTGCCAAATCTAGTATTAAAATGTATGCGCAAGATGTGAGTGATTACCAAATCGTAGGCGCACTCGCCAAAGCTTCACGCCGCGGTGTCAAGGTTGAATTATTAGTGGATAAATATTCGGAACAAAAACGCTACGATTTTTTAAAAAAATCAAACGTCAATATTTGTTTTGAACATCCTTATCAAATCCATGCAAAAGTCATTATCATCGATCAAAAAGAAGCGCTCTTGGGTTCTATTAATTTTACAAAACCCTCTTTAAATAAAAATCGCGAATTATCGATCATCACAAAAGATCCTCTTGTCATTCAAGGATTATTAGATACTTTTCAAAAAGATAGGCAATGTGGAAAAATCAAAATAACAGAAAATAATATGCGATATTTAAACAGTATTTTACATGACCTATTGAAATAATATCCTCATATTCGCTAAATTTAATTGGCTCCCAATTAATAATATTATAAAATCCCACCCATTAAAACTTACACAAAATTTTATATATAGGATTTAACTAATGAGAATTACTGTCGGCATTGATCTAGGTACAACGAATTCTGTTATCAGCGTGAAAAAAATAGGTGTATCTATTCTGCGCAATTCTGAAAAAGAAGAGTTGACACCCTCATGCGTAACCGCAATACCGAATCCTGACAACACCTCTTTTGAAATAGTGGTCGGCCGTCATTCTCGTAATATTTTAAAACAATACCCAGAAAAAACCATCACTTCCGTTAAGCGTTTGATGGGACGCGACTTTAACGATCTAGAAGTACAAAATATCTTAAAGGAACATCGTGTGACTTACCAAATCACAACCGATCCATCCGAACCTGAATCTATTCGCATTCCACTGGGGAACAAAATGCAAACGCCTGAAATGATTTCAGGCATGATTTTAAGCAAACTTATTCGTGATGGTGAAATAGAGCTCGAGGGAAACATTGGTCAGGCTGTGGTCACTGTTCCAGCTTACTTTTCAGATCGCCAAAAATTTGCGACACGCGCTGCATGTGATTATGCAGGCATCAAACTATTGCGCTTACTTCCTGAACCCACCGCAGCCGCATTATCCTTTGGTTTGGGTGAATTAGATAAGAATGAATCTAAAACCATCATGGTATTTGACCTAGGCGGTGGAACTTTTGATATTTCCATTTTAAGTTTTGCAGGTGGAAGCTTCATGGAGATTACCAAAGGTGGAGATATGTGGCTTGGTGGTGATGATATTGATCAGTTAATCATTAATCATGTCTTTCAAAGGGCGCAAAAAGAAACGGGATGTAAATCCATTATTGAAATGCTTGAACAGCTTTCCCCTGCGGACAAAGCGCGCTTCCTTGTGGAGATAAAAGAAAAAGCAGAAGCAGCAAAAATAGCATTAAGTTCTGTAGAAGAAGCCAATATTGATATGTTTGGCCTATTAAAAGATGAAAATAATACATTCATTGATATTGACGTTACCATTACACGCCCAGAATTTTCTGAACTTTTAAAACCCATTGTCCAGCGTGTTTCGCAGATAGCACATCAAATATTATATGAAATTCGCTTTGAGCCAGCACTGATTGACACCGTATTAATGGTAGGAGGTTCCTCTTTAGTGCCTGCCATTCAAGATGAATTAAAAAATATCTTTGGTTCAGAAAAAGTGATGATACATCCTCGTCCGATGTTTGCCATTGCAGAGGGTGCCGCATTAATGGCTGCGAAAATGGCAAGCCAAGACACGATCACAAATGAAAATGCTTTTGCGATGATGCATTCCACCGCCCATGATTACTACCTGCAATTGGCTGGAGGGAAAAAACATCTTTTAGTTGCCAGAAACACCCCTCTTCCTTTTAAAGTAGAAGAAAAATTGACCTTCTCCCATGTAGATCAGTTTCTGGCCAGGCTGCGCGTGTTTAATGAAGTAGAAGGTGTGCTAGATACTGTAGGAGAATTATGGTTTCACCGTGAAGAAAATCAACCTGGGTTAAAAGATGATCTTAAGCCCACTGAAATCATGCTGCGTTTTACTGTTGATGAAGATAATATTATCACGATGAAAGCCTGGTCTTTACAAAATGAAAATCAATCGATTGAAGCAGAGATTGCACGCGGAGGACTTGCGACCAAACTTTATAACGACCTAGAAAACACCATTTCTTCTATTATCTCAAATGCGCATAACGCAGGTATTGAAAGAGATGTTTTCCTCTTAAGCCAGATTGTTGTAAAAACTATTCTATCTGCTAGCGACCCAGTGACAGGTGAAACACGTCTCGATATAAAACAAAAGGCTGAACGCCAAATAAACACGTTAAAAACACTTCAGAATCAAGAATCCCCTCCGCTTAGCGTCCTTGAATTCGCATCCACTGTACGGGAAGCCGCCGCACAAATTCTTTCAGATAAAGAAAAAACACGCATGGATGTTATGATAGGCGGGCTTAAACATGCATTAGAAAACCTCGACGACCCTGAAAAACTAAAAAACTTACTCAATGAAAACGTAAAATGTGGTGGTGATCTATCAACCGCTTATAGCTTAGGCAAAGCTGAGCATATCGCAAAGATAATTCAAACCAATATACCTGACTTAGCTAAATCCATTCGAAACCAAGCAAGCACTCTAGTGACTGTGTATTTACAGAAAAATAAAGCATTAATACAGAATGCCGAAGATATGTTGCACGATCTTATCCACTCAAGATTATCCTGGTCTAATACAGCAAGGCGACGTTTTGATAGGGATGTAAACCTTTGATTTGCCCAGCTTGCAAAACAAATAATGCTCCGCACAAGAACATTGAGTATTGTGTCCAATGTGGTTCAGATCTTCATGTGCATCGTCTTCTACAAACAATGCACGAGGAAACACGTATGAATAAAACTATCAATCCTTCAAAACAGGATATTCATCATCCAAAAAAAATGCAGTTAGCCACTACTTTCTTAGTCGTTATGCAAACGATTGTATGCTTAACATTGCTTACCTGTACCGTCTTTGGTATTTATGTTGGAATACAATTTTTAAATTATATCGATAACAGAGAATCTCAACAGATATCTGCGCAAGAACAATGGTTTCAAACAGGATTTCAGCAACTTCAGCAAATGAATACCACGATTAAACAGGAACTTGAGTTAATAATAGATTTACATCATGAAAATCAAGTTTTGCAAAAAGAGGTGCGTAACTTAGAGACGAACACTGCAGCATTGAAAGGACAAAACAGTGAAGTACAAAAAATTCAATAAAGCAAAACTACAAAAAAAAACAAGTTTAATTTCCATTGATCATATTAAAAATAATCGTTTCGAAGAAATCATCGCTTTACTGCGTGAAAAACCAGAGTTGACGCGTAAGGATCAGTATTTATATGGCTATTCATTGCTGCGCACAAAGAAATATATGGATGCACTCATTGCCTTTTGGCCATTAGCTGCTAAGGGTCATACAAAAATTCAGGAAGATTGTACATCTATTGCTGCCTATGTTTTTAAAAATGAAGGTTTACTATCCTCCTTGGCTTATTTATCAGAAGATAATCTTTATATACTTTATCAAACGGCAAAAAACTTATTTCCCAAAAGCCAGATATATTATCATCTGAGAAATCATCTTTTTGATGCACTATGGCAACAACGCCATTACGAAAAATTAGAACGTATCTTGAAAACTTCCGAAGATGCATTTTCTAGTCGTTTGGTGGAAAATTTAAGTAAGCTTGCTTTTTTTCAGTCTGAAAAAAAATTACTCGGAAATATTCCAGGGTTTATCAGTCACATCCTAACAGGCGCTGCTTGTTTCATCCAACGAAACGATATATATCATCAAGATATTGCGAAATCCATCCGTGGGTTATCTTCTGAAATAAAGTGCCTTTTTTCTAATAACCGTACATGGGATAAAGTATTATTTGCAAATGTTCTACACTATGAAGCAACCATTCTAACATGCGTCTTAGAATTAGCGGTTAAAACCTCAGGAATTCGTCTTGACTTCATTCCAACACCTGGTTATCTCATTCATTTTGATGCTGCCGAGAAACAAACGAGTCAATCATTTTTAACGTGGCTTGAATCTGAAAATAAAGAACTCTATGAAATGTATCATCCAGATACCTATTATGCTGTACTTTGGGCACTCAATGGTGAAACAGGGATGAATACTACCGCTATTTCAAAAATTCAAAAAAATACTTTCCATCCTTATCTGCAACTGGCGCTCAAGTTACGCTCTACGGTCAGCAAAAAAACAATATTTAAAGAAGATCTTGAGCCTAAAACTTTTGGAAATATAGTATCATGCGCGAATCACTTATTCAAAAATGTTTTGATACAAACCGCACAAACGATTGCGCCATCAGATTCAAATGCGTTTTGGATCGCGCTAGAAAATTTTTGCTCTTTATTAGAAGAGCCTGTTCTTAATAGAATTATCATCGCGAAATACCTGGGTGAATTAAAAAAGCAGCTTGAAAGTCTCGAAAATTTAGGTATAGAACCATTAAAAGACTTTGCTCGCCGTATTAAAGAAAATGATTTGGAAAATAAAGCGCATCTATTGTATGTTCGCCAACTTATATGCTCACAATTTTTATCTGACATTGCGGATCAAAAAAAATCTAAAAAAATCATTACCAACATTAAAAATGAACTCACTTTACGTGAGCAACTCACACTCATGGCAGATAGTTGCACTCTACTTCGTGGCAATTTATCATTGAAGCCTCTCTTGCACATGAAATCTCTCTTTAAAAATAAGCGACTCAATAAATTTCTTCCGTTAAAAGAATACATGACAGAGTGTATTTGTCCTGATTGTATATATAGGTTCTATCTGCATGATATGCCTCGCATCGCCCAAACATTTGCCTTGAATACGGTTTGTCTTTCCGATTTAGATAAATATGTAAATGAAAAATTCAACTCGACTGAAGAGCAAATTTTTTCTAGCGTGTTATCAACAAGCGATCCTTTTCAAACGCTAAGCGTTGCCTTAACTGACAATAAAGCCGCTATCATGCAAAAAATCATGCAGCTAATAAAAGATTCACCCAATGAAATGGCTACTTTCAGACAAGCACAATCTGAATTGTTTGATCCACCGAGACGATTTTTACATCATTTTTTACGCTACCTATCTCAGATGGATGATGAAGAAGATTTCACTTCATTACCATCATCAGAGGATAGGTTACATAATATTTGTTTAAGACAAGACTTTTTAAATGAGCATGGATAAAACTGATTTATTTGAGCAAATCAAAATACGTATTAGTAAGCTTCAACAAGCGCAAGTACAATTACAAGAACAGTATAAAAATACTGAAAATGAAAGTGAACGCAGCATCAATGATGCTGCTCTAATGATTATTGATATTCTTGATATGATCACCGTGTCAATATCAAATATGAATGATGAATCAAATGCGCTGATCATCATTAAAAAAATTGAGAAAAGACTTGTTAATCTCCTTCGTCGTTGGCAGGTAGAAGAAATCAAATTCATGAATAATCAAATTGAACTTGGCAAAGTAAGAGTTCTTGAAACGCGGAAAACACAAGAAAAAGTACTCGCAGGTACCATTATTGAAATTTGCCGGAAAGGCTATCAACAGAATAAAAAGATAATACGTCCAGCCGATGTGATTACGTCAGATGGAACCGATTGATACATCCCACACGCAGTCAATAACATAGCGCCGTGTTTCGAACGAATCAATCTGAACTACGTCTGAACCGCAAAATATGGCCGCGCGAGGTATATATTACAAAATATTATTTAAATTTCTTTGTACATGACAAAAATATTTTTACAAAGGTTTGTCACCCCGCAAAAACACTTCGTGACATGCTGGTGTTCTTATTAAGATTCTTAGACGAAGCGCCTGCGGGGTGACACCCATGATCTTAAGACACAGAAAGTTTTGTCAGGTACAAAGTTTAAATTTATAGAACTTGCCAATAGATAATAATGAGCATATACTTAAAGTAGCTATAAATTGTAGCTACATAAGTGAGGCAAAACATGCACCTTCCCAAAAAAATTGGAAAACGCGAATTTATACAACATACAAGCAAATATCTTCAATGGGTTGAAATACATGGTGCACCATTGATGATTACACATCAAAATCATCCTGCACTCGTGTTAACCAAAATCAAATCTAAAACAATCAAAGATTTGAGAGGCTCTGTCACGGTTAAAGTACATGGTGATTTAAACGAACCTATTTTACCAGGATTCGACAAATGGTAATTTTAGACACCTGCGCCATTATTGAAATATTAAAACCCAACCCCTCGTTTTCAACAAAAGTTGCAAAACTCATGGATAAAGGCGCATATATTATCTCAATTTCATTTGCTGAAATTGCCTGTAAAGTTAAATTGGGCAAATTAGAGATGAGCATTTCAACGCGCGCATTATTTCAAAAAATGCAAGAAATTCAAAACATTCATATCATTGATATTGGCGTGAATGAATGGCTTGATTCTGTTGAATTAATGTGGGATGACAATAAAGACCCTGCCGATAGAATAATTACGGCATTTGCGATCAAACATGAGCTTTCGATTGTGACGACCGATAAAAAAATAGAAAAATTTTACAATAAAGTTATTTGGTGAATACTTAAGTATTTGCGGTCCCCTTCTGCGATTTCGAAAACTTGCTCATCCCTAACAACTGTGGCAAAAGAACAAGCTCAACCGAAACCACCCAAAAAAGAAAATTATCCAACACGAAATAGAAAGAAGTAACCTACCTATTCTCCCTTGTAAAATTAACAAGAGAAAAGGAGGGGCCATGCAAAAACGCATGGCATAATTATACTATATGTAACAAATAAGACTTGAAAAAACTTTTATGTGACATATAATATAAATATGACAATTAAATTTGAAACCCGAACCCTTGGACCTATTGCAGCTAAATTCATTAATGAATTTCTGCAGGAAGGAAAATCTATATTTTCTCTCGAAGAAGCGGCCATTGTTTATAAGCAAAATAAAAGCAAGACGAGTTCTTTTTTAAAAAATTTAGTAAATAGGGGTGTTTTAGCAAGAATAAAATCAGGATCTTATCTCATTCTCCAGATGGGACAAGAAAATGTTCAGTTGAGTAACTGGCCCGTTATCGCCAGAGAATTAGCAAAACCACATGCATACTTTATTTCTCATTTCAGTGCTATGCGCATGCACGGAATGAGTACTCATCCACTGTTGGATATTTATATTACCTTAACTAACCGCCAACGTAATCGAAAATTTTATAATATCCAGTATCATTTTATTTATGCAAAACCAAAACATTTTTGGGGTGCTATTGATCTTTGGATAAGTAAACATGAAAAAGTCATGGTAAGTGACCTTGAACGTACTATTTTAGATGGCTTAGAAAGACCTGATTTATGTGGTGGCATTAAAGAAGTGACAAAAGGCATCTGGACCAAAATAAATGAAGTTAATTGGGATAAACTAAGGCATTATATTAAAAAATATAAAACAATAGCTGCCATAAAACGGTTAGGTTATATTTTAGAATTATTAAACATTGGATCTGAACACATTAATTTTATTCAAAAAATAATTGCTTCAGCAAACGGTTATATATTACTTGATCCAAGCGAACCAAAAACAGGAAAATATCTGAAGCGTTGGCGAATAAGATTAAATATAAATCCTCAAGAATTAAAAGCGAGCGTTTGGGAATGATACCATTAGCAGAAATTAATGCGGCAGCGAAAAAATATAAAGTACCAGCCGAAACTATTGAAAAAGATTATGTTATTAGCTGGATATTAGTTTGTCTTGCACAAAGTAAACTTAAAAATAATTTTATTTTTTATGGCGGCACTGCAATTAAAAAAATTTATTTTGACGATCATCGTTTTTCAGAAGATATTGACTTATTAAGTTCTCAATTGTATACACATGAATATTTATTCAAAGAATTACAAATACTCAATTATGCAAAAGATAAAACTAATCTAGTATTAGAAATAAAAAATGATACTATTAAATATGACAAAAATCGTTTGCAATTATTCATTCAATACACAGGCTATGAAGAAATCTCTGCTATTCCTAAGGAGGTGCGCATAGATTTAACTATGAACATGGATCTTTTTGGAAAAACAAAGCCCAGTAAATTACTTGAATCCTATAGTGATTTGAAAAAACCCGAAACCGTACTTTCTGTAATGACATTGAATACCATTCTAGGTAATAAATTAGGTCTTCTGATTGACTCAACACGCAATGAGCCAAGAGATATTTTTGATATTTGGTTTTTATTGAAACGATCAAATAAATTTAATTTTAATATTAAAGAAGTGAAAAATGCATTTTATGATAAGTATGGCTATTATCCAACGCTAAGTACATTAATGACACATTTAAATAAACCATCCTTGAAAATTAAATGGAATGATAGACTGCGAAAACAAGTTGCTGAGTTACCAGACATTAAAATGGTCATTAAAGAAATTCATGATATATTACAAAATATTATTTAAATTTGCAGACTTATTTTAACAAGGGAGAAGGCTGCGCGGGGCATGGGATCCACATTACCAAACATAGGCTTTTTTGCTTCGCCTATATCAATCTATATAATTGACCCAGCAAATAAAATGGTAATGAAATTAATTCATAATCATTCAAATTACCTGTTGTGGTTTTTGATTTGATATGGTCACGTTGAACAGGTCCTGCATAAAAACGCACAGCAAGTTTCCATGGTTTTTCACTCATAAATTGATGCAGCGATCTTAGTTTACCTTCAGAACCCGCCTTCACTTCAATGGGAATTAAGCGTTGATTGTCTTGAATGATATAATCAACTTCAGCACTCGAGCTTGCTGATTCACGACTCCAATAATGTAATGCGGGCTCAATATAAAATGGTGATAGTAATCGTAACAACTGTCCTACGACTTGTTCCGCCAATGCTCCTTTATTTATCACTAAAATATCCTCAATTTTGTTAAATTGATGCAATTTCAAACCCAGCATTGTTGATACCAAGCCGATATCGATAAAAATAATCTTAAAAATTTTTGCATTCACTTCAGCACCCAGTGGAATACCATTTGCGCTGATACTTTGCACCTTATGACATAAGCATGCTTTTGATAACAAATTCAATGCTTGTTTTATGCTTTCGTATCGTGCAGTTGGATCTACGTGACTGTAAATAAATTTTTTGGTTAATAATTTTGGAACGGCATGCAATACGTCATCTAAATAATGAATTGATAATTTTCCCGCATATTTAGAAAAATCATCTTGGTAAGTATTCATTAGATTATTATGCATTTCAGAAAGTGCTTCTAACGAAGATGTTTTAATCCAGGTAGAAACAGCTTCAGGCATTCCGCCGACAGTAACATATTCTTTAAATAATTGATTTGCTTTGTCATGCAATGATGTATTAAGTGATTTATCAATAGAAACTTGTTCTATAGCAGATAATAAATGCGTTTCATTTTTTGCTAATAAAAACTCTTCGAATCCTAATGGTTCAATAAAAAAATACTGGATGCGGCCAACAGGCATGCTAAAGGAATGTTTTTCTAATACAAACTCCAGCAATGATCCCGTCGCAATCACAGCAAGCTCAGGCATATCTTCATAAAACCAGCGCAACTTTGCAAACAAATCTGGTGCGGCCTGAATTTCATCTAAAAACAAAATAGATTCTCGTGGATTAATAGATTGATTCAACGCGCTTTGAAGATTTAATAAAATCGTCGATGGCTCATTACTTTCAAAATGAACGGCTAAAGCACGCTTTTTTTCAAAATTAAGCTCAATCAATTGCTTGCCAGTTTGTTTAGCAAGTTCCCTTACAATCCAAGTTTTACCCACTTGCCGCGCACCGCGAAGTACTGCAGGCTTGCGACTCGAGGATGTCAGCCATTCTTTCAATTTATCAATAAGATAGCGCTTCATTGTTGCTATTCCATGGATATATACACGTATATT
>JABDEF010000022.1 GCA_013287235.1 Gammaproteobacteria bacterium | reverse complement strand
CGATATCTAAAATTTTATAACTTGCATTATGGATGATGGGGAAAAATTGCGCTCCCATAATGAACACCAAGGCTGCCATCGAAATAACTTGTGCATAGGGATAAAATTTCGCTTTATAAGGTAATATACCCAAACCGCCATGTTCTGGTAAATATTTTTTTCTAAAATTATAATGACTTAACGCAATACCAAACCAAGCAATAAATCCTGAGAGCGTTGAAATCTGAATTAAATAACTAAACAAAACCCCATTCCCGATAAAGGAAGAAAGAAATACTAAAGACCCAACTAAAGCAGAAGTAATTAAAGCCACAATGGGGATGGCGTAAGGATTTAATTTGCTAAATACTTTTGGTGCTTGTCCTGAACGACCTAAATACCATAATACGCGTGTGGAAGAATATAAACTCGCATTTGCAGCAGATAACACGGCAATTAAAATAATAAAATTTACAATATCGGCAGCATACGTTGAAAAATAATAACTAAAAATCAAAGTAAAAGGACTTGCCGTCACATTATCTTGGACGCTCAAACGCGGGTCCGTGTAAGGCAGCAATAACGTAATCACGCTAATGGAAATAATATAAAATAACAATAACCGCCAAAACACATATCGAATGGATTTTGGAATGGTGACTTCAGGATTTTTTGTTTCGCCAGAGGCAACACCCACTAATTCTGTTCCTTGAAATGAAAATCCTGCAAATAAAAATACCGTCATAAATCCCAAAAATCCATTATGAAAAGGCGCATCTCCTATTGTCCAATTGTGCGTACCAAATTGTGGCTGCTTAAAAATAGTAAATATACCCAACACAATGAATACGATAATGATCGCTACTTTCACAAATGACATGGCATATTCGACTTCACCATAAACGCGGACAGAATAAATATTACATAAAAAGATGGCTAAAAAGAAAATGATCGAAAAAAAGATACTATGAACGGTCGGAAACCAATAACTCATCACAAGCGATGCCGCAGAAATATCAACAGCGACCGTCAAGGCCCAATTTAACCAATAATTGTAACCCATCGCAATGCCAAAAGATTTCCCGACATACAAGGTCGAATATTCGCAAAAAGTGCCTGTCGAGGGTTTATAAGCGCTCATTTCAGCGAGACTGGTCATGAGAAAATATACCACGCAAGCCATCAAAATATATGCGAGTAACGCGCCCCCCGGACCTCCAACAGAAACTGTATAACCACTGGCTAAAAATATTCCTGTTCCAATGGATCCTCCGATGGCAATCATGTTGATATGACGCGTCTCTAGTCTTTTTGAAAGCTCGGTCTCAGTTATGGCCATATTATTAGGTCCTTAAGAAAAAAATTATACTTCATGCAGTCATATTTTGAGGCCGCATGAAGTATGAACCCTACGCTTTAATTTTAGAAATTTCAAGACGTTTAATCCACCGAAAAAGACGACCCACAACCACAGGTGGTATTAGCATTGGGATTCCGAATAATGAATTGTGCGCCCTCAATATCTTCAACATAATCGATTTCAGCACCGACTAAATATTGAAAACTCACGGAATCTACTAAGAGATGCACCAAATTTCCCGGATGGGTATCTACCTCTTTTGGAATCACCATATCATCCGCATTGACTGCTTCTTTAAATTCGAAACCATATTTTAATCCAGAACAGCCACCGCCTGTCACGAAAACGCGTAATTTTAAATTAAAATTGCCCTCTTCTTGGATCAATTCGAAGACTTTGCGGCACGCACTGTCTGTCATATATAATGGGGGTTGCATTGACACACCTCAAATTTTGTCATGCCATATTATACGACAACACAAAGGATTTCGATATGCTCTGGCTAAAAGCGTTGCATGTCATTTTTATGGTGACATGGTTTAGCGGTTTATTTTATTTGCCTCGATTATATGTGTATCATACCTTATCGCATGATACGATTAGCATCGATCGCTTCAAGATCATGGAAAGAAAGCTATTTTTTGGTATTATGACACCGGGCGCCATTTTCACCATCGTTTTCGGCATTGCCTTATTCATTCCACATGCGTCCCTCTATTTACATCTTCCCTGGATGATATTAAAACTTATCTTGGTGGGATTATTAGTCATTTATCACATTTATTTAGGTAAACTTCTTTTTGATTTTAAACATGGCCGAAATACGCATGGCCATGTTTTTTATCGTATTTTGAATGAAGTGCCCGTTCTTTTTCTGGCTTTGATTATTTTCCTCGTGATTTTAAAGCCGATGGTGCTGTAATGATCATCCCTGTCAATCCAACGACACCTTTTTTTTGTTTCACTGCTTCTTTTAATATTTTTTTTGTATTTTCTGGTAGAGGAGTTCGTTTTCGAAATAAATGGGAACCACTTCTTGTTAATGGTTTATTGGATTCCACAACAAACCATGGATCATTTTGTATGGAAGGCGGCGCCTCTTTTTTGGATACAAAGTGTTGATCGTTAAATTCACTATTTAAAGGTTGTGGTTTTTCTTCTGGATGTTCTGATTTTTTTTCTTTGTCTCGAAGCACATCCACAAAACTATCTTCCCATTCATCATCACTGTCGGTTTCTCTCGAAACAACGGCATCAGGATTTTTTTCATGATTCTCATCTTGCTTTTTATCCTCAGTCGGAACCGTCTGAAGAATTGCGCGGCGATATTCTGTCTCACGCGCAAGTTCAATATATCTTTCAGAATCTGTAATCCTTGAACGTATATAATCCTGATAATTTTTCACGCCCGGAATCATCATAACAAAAGGTTTTATCATCCACTCCAACCTTTGATTACCTAGAAGTTTTTCAGGTGTTTCCACATATTCTTTGCAAGTCTTAAGCCACCGTTTAATTTGATCATCACGTTGCGAAACCCACATGCCGACACCTTCCGATTGCGCAATCGATTCTAAGGAATACCGTTTTTTTAAAAGTTGGAAAACATATTGCGCGGATCTAGTCTCACTTAAATATTTTAAAAAAGCTAAAATATCTATATGTTGCTCTCTACCACCGGGGAATTTTTCTTTTCTGGAAATCGCAATCATGGCATAGACTTGAAACAAAAAACTAAACAACGCATCATAGAAAAAAATATTTTTTTCGCATCCTGAAATACTATTGGATAAATAATCCGTCAACCACATAACAGAAACAAAAGAAGCACCGAAAAAAATAAAATAAGCTTTATTATTGAGAAATAATTCTTGAAGTCGATGTTTCGTACAAGTTTCTACAGCATTTAATTTATATTCCACCAATGGATAACCAAAACTCAATGATTCTAATAAAAATGCTGTCACAGGATTTAGATAATAAGAAATCGTGCTAACACCATAACGATTGGCTGCATAAAAAAATGTGCTATGCGGAGAAGCAAATGCATCAAAACATCCACAAGATTTGATGTCAGAATCGCCTACGGCGTCTTTCGCGTAATTCGTGATGGTATCTATATCGAGCGTGTTTTGCAGCAAAATAAATGGCATTTCATATAACAAAAGATAACCATTCATCGCTAAATAAAATATCGGATCTATTCCTTTTACCATGATACTGCTAATATTATTTGAAGCAATATAACTTAAAAGTTGAAATCCACGATAATAACAAGTATAAAGCCCAAATGCTTTCAAAGCATAAATGCCGTTTAATTTAGCACTGCTTTTAATCGCATTTTGAAGTGAAGGTGAAGCATTCCAAGAAGCTTTGATAGACGTAAAAGAATAATAAGGTGCGCAAAATCCTTGATAAAAAGCTTGGCCCATATATTTAGCAAGAGATTTTACACGCTGTGTAGTTCTCTCAAAACATGAAAGTTTATTTTCATTTGAATCATCTACATTTTCAAATAAAGGCATACATGCATCCTTGCAAGAATCTTAAAAATTCAGGTTAGCATAGCAACCTTAAAAAACCCTTAACTTTTTTAGCGGCTCCCGCTGAACGTTTGTATACTATCATTAACCACAGTCTTCTCTTGAGCATGCTCGGCTATGGAAGAGAACTGTGCCGGCTCTTGTTCTCGCGCTTGTCGTTCTACATAGATATTCGTTTGAACAATGCCCGATTGTTTAAGCGATAAAAGTTTTTTCCTTTCCTCTTCTTCTTTTTGCTTGGGTGTCAGCATCTCTTTCAATCTTTCAACCCCTTTACCAAAACATGTTTCGACAGCTCTCAAGAAAGAATCATTATAATTAATCTTTACACCATCTTTCTCATAGAATTCTTCTTTAGAAGGTTTATAGTATGCACCCGTTCTTTCGTTGACAACAATCCTTTTTTTATTTACATCCTCTTTGCTATCTACTATAAATCCATCACCTGCAGCCACTACAAAAGGCATCATACCAGCCGTGAAAATGTGATTACTTGGGGAAACAAACAACTGGGGTTCACCCTTTTCTGAAAGTAAAATAGCAAAAGTAAAATCTGCCCTCTCACCATCCTGTTGTAGTTTGTTTTCAAGTTTAAACATCCCTTTTGCGTTTTGTTTTAAAGGCCTGATTTCTTTTCTAAATTCTCGAAAAACCGCATTTCGCGTTTTTTCTTCTGTATCTGGACTAGATAATGTGTTAATGGTGGCTTCATTTAGAGGACTATCCTTTGGAGTGTGCGTGAAGCATTCTACATAATTATAATTATCTTCAATATCATCAAAACACTCTAAATTTTTTTTCATCACTTTTGTTATTCTAGTACGTCGGTGACCCCAGCTTCTCAAATCGACCGTATTAGTGGCCGATGTACCCTCGATATGGGCCGCTAAGGGCGCATAACCGTATGCTACAATCTCTTTTTCGTCGGTCAAAAACTGCAGCGGTTTATCTGCTGTCAAATCTTCTACTTTTTTTTCAGATAATCTTCGGTTTTTATTGCCGCTAGCCGGTGAGTTACCCGCCGAGTGGGTGCCTCCTTTAGGATGAACTGATTTTGATTTCGTTCCAGGGAAAGAGTTGCGTCTCCCCGTCTTATTATTAGATCCATTTTTGATTTCTTCGGATAGCATAATAAAAACCTCTTAAAAAAACGAGCATTTATTATACTTCCACAGAACTGTAAATGTCCATAAGAAAATAATTAGGCTAAATTGTACGCATTTTTATTTTAATACATAAAAGGCTCGCTCAGCTGCCTCCCAGGTTTTTTTAATTTCTTTTTGACTATGTGCAGCGGATAAAAAACCTGCTTCGAAAGCAGAAGGTGCTAAATAAATTCCTTCTGCTAACATGGCGTGAAAAAATTGTTTAAATTTTGATATGTCACAACTTAATACATCTGAAAAAGTGGTAATCGAAGAATTTTCCGTAAAGAAGAATCCAAACATACTACCGACATTCGTAGTTTGGAAAGGAATATTGGCTGCAAGGGCTCGTTCTTTTAAACCTTGCAAGAGCGTTTGCGTATTTTGTGTTAAGGTTTTATATAAATTTTGATCATCTATTAAATCGAGCGTTGCAATACCTGCAGCCATGGCAACGGGATTCCCAGATAATGTGCCCGCCTGATAGACAGGACCTAAAGGCGCAATAGAATGCATGATATCCGATCGCCCACCAAAGGCACCGACAGGCATACCGCCACCAATGATTTTCCCTAATGTGATTAAATCAGGTCTCACCTGAAAGTGCTCTTCCGCACCGCCTCGGGCGATCCGAAACCCTGTCATGACTTCATCAAAGATTAATAAACTGCCATATTGATCACATAATTCTCGCAATCCGGATAAAAACCCGGGAATCGGTGGCACACAATTCATATTACCTGCAACGGGCTCCACAATCACCGCTGCAATATCATTTCCATAGGTATTAAATAAGGCGTCGACCGTATCCAGCCGATTAAACTCTGCAACCAATGTATGTTGAACAACGCTTTCCGGTACCCCCGCAGAACTTGGAATACCTAAAGTTAAGATACCAGAACCTGCCCGCACTAATAGCGCATCCGAATGGCCATGATAACATCCTGCAAACTTAATAAATTTATGACGTTTCGTAAAACCACGCGCCAAGCGAATCGCACTCATGGTAGCTTCCGTCCCAGAATTCACCATGCGGACTTGTTCGATGGTGGGCATTCTTTCTGAAATTTTTTCAGCAAGTGTCACTTCAAGTGCAGTAGGCGCTCCAAAACTCAAGCCATGCTGCATGTGTTCCGTCACCCGTCTCATCACTTCAGGATGGGCATGGCCTAGAATCATAGGCCCCCAAGAGCCCACATAATCCACATAGGTACGATTTTCCTCATCCACTACATAGGGACCATACGCTTTTTTAATAAAAGGCGGCGTCCCTCCGACACCATGAAATGCACGCACGGGAGAGTTGACGCCACCTGGAATATATCGTTTTGCTTTTTCGAATAATGATTCTGTTAACATGTGCGTACCTTTGAGTTATGATGTCGAGGTTTTAGGTCGAGGATGTAAGTTTAGCATGTACAAACGTTATATGTGTTTATTATGTGGTTATATCTATGATGAATCACTGGGTTGGCCAGAGGATGGTATTGTTCCCGGTACGCGATGGGAAGATGTACCCCTCACGTGGCAATGCCCAGAATGCGGTGCCTCCAAAGATGATTTTGAAATGATAGAAATTTAATACCTCTGTTGCTCCGTGATATACCTCCGTCGCATTACGGGACGACGGGTAAAATCAAAATCTTTACTTGATATAAAATCGATCAAATTCTTGCCAAGGAACTTCTTGATGCTCCACTGTTTCTACTCTTGCGAGCTCTGGACCAACCTTTAGCCATTCGTGAAGTGCCATGACTTTCGCTCTTTCACCGCATGCCAACACCTCAACATGACCATCCTTGGTATTACACACCCAGCCAGTAATCTCAAGCGCTTTTGCTTCTTCTTGTGTTGAGGCACGAAACCAGACACCTTGTACCCGGCCTTTTACCAAAAAATGCATACCTATTTTATCTTGCACAATATTGACTCCTGTTGGTTATTTTTGGACTGTTATAGTAATATTGACACATGAAAAATTTACACGGTTCAATCATTTGTCATGAGTAACAAATATATCTTATTTTTTCTTTTCTTGCCTATATGGATCATTTTAGGAATACTTTGGATCATTGTCCATTTGCCAAAACGTTTTCGTATATGGCTCGGTAAATCATTGGGGAAATTTTTATATCTCTTCCCGTCTTCTCCCAAACGGATAACATATCAGAATTTACAATTATGTTTTCCCGAATGGACAGATGAAGAACGCAAAAAATTAGCAAAAGAAAACTTTGCATCCCTGGGGTTGGCCGTGATTGAAACAATGATGGCGTGGGCTTTACCCGATGAAAAACTCAAGAATTTATATCAATTATATGGAAAAGAACATGCACTGAATGCCCTTCAAAAAGGGAAAGGCATTATTTTTATCGCACCACATTTTACTTGTATTGAAATCATTGGTCGTTTACTTGGTATGCATTATCAATTTGGCGTGATGTACAAACCACATAAAAAACCTTATTTTTCTTATATTCATAAACGTTTTCGCAAAAAACATTATAGCACGTATATTCCGAGCAATCGCGTACGAGAATTATTTCACGCACTTTCTCAAAATCTTCCCATCTGGTACGCGTATGATGTGGATGGTGGCTTGAAACGCAGCAGTGTTTTTGCACCTTTTTTTGGGATACCTGCTTCAACCCTCACAACAGTTTCACGTTTTGCACGTATTAGTGGTGCATCGGTATTACCCTTAAGTTATTTTCGTCGTGATGATAATTCAGGATACGATATTATTATTTCACCTTCTCTTGAAAATTTCCCTTCTGATAATCTTTATGAAGATGCCGTACGTTTAAATTCAGTATTGGAAAGTGCCATTCGCCAAAAACCCTCGCAATATATTTGGCAATATAAACGATTTAAAACAAGACAGCCTGGTGAAAAAAGATTTTATACTTGATATAGAATTTCAGATAAGTCTTTTTGGTAAAAAGCAACCAAAAGACTTATCCGAAATTTAAATACGGCGTTCTTTTATCTTTACGATAGTTTTAGAAATATGCTCAATAAAGTGCTAAAAAATGATCTGTCATTTTTTTGGCTTTTGTTAAGTAATAAGTATTTTTTATTTATCTCAAACACTAATAATAATAATTGATTTTTACAATTTGTTTCATTATACTGCGTTTAACAGATGAGGAGCTCAAGGAATAATTAGAGGCAAGTGATGCCAAAAATTAACAATAAAAATAATTTTACATGCTCAAAAAATTTTGTTGCACACATTTCTATCAAAAAACCTGTCATTACCACCCCGTCTAAAAGCACGACGGGGTAAACTCCAGCTGGAATGACAGGTTTTTTAGCAGCTTGCTAATTCTCTCCTCTATGCTAGAATGTCAAAAATTTTTTATTCTTACACAACATGCAATTACCTGATTTTACAAAAGCTTCCATACTCGTCATTGGCGATGTCATGCTGGATCGTTATTGGTTCGGGATCACAGCACGCATTTCACCAGAAGCACCTGTCCCCATTGTCAAAATTCAACAAACCGATGAACGCCCTGGAGGCGCTGCCAATGTTGCATTAAATATTGCTGCATTAGGCGCTAAAGTTTCTGTACTCGGAATCACTGGTGATGATGATGCATCCTATCAACTTGAAACACAGCTTAAAGCAGCACAAGTCGCGCATCATTTCTTACATTTACCACACACACCGACCATCACTAAACTTCGCGTGATGAGCCGTCATCAACAACTCATTCGTTTGGATTTTGAAGAAAAGTTTCCACCCATTCACTCAGACGCTTTGATAGATCTTTATAAAAATTATTTACATCAATGTAATCTGGTTATTTTATCTGATTATGGAAAAGGCACTTTGACACAATGCCAAACATTGATAAAACTCGCACGAGAAGCGAAAACGCCTATTTTGATAGATCCTAAAGGATCCGATTTTAGTATTTACCGAGGAGCGACGGCTATCACCCCCAACCTCAAAGAATTTGAAGCAATTGTCGGTATTTGTGAAAACGAACATGACATTATCCAAAAAGCGAAGCGCTTTTTAGAGGAGTACGATATTTCCTCTATCCTCTTAACGAGGGGTGATCGTGGCATGACGCTAATCCAAAAAGAGATGGAAGAAAAACATTTGCCTGCACATGCGAGAGAAGTGTTTGATGTGACTGGTGCAGGAGATACAGTCATTGGTGTATTCGGCGCTGCCTTAAGTGCTGGCGGAAGCTATGAGCATGCCATGACACTTGCAAACCTTGCTGCCAGCATTGTCGTTTCAAAACTAGGAACGGCGAGTGTGAGTGTGCCCGAATTACAAGGCGCAAGTACCAATCATATGATGAATACCGGCATCGTCAATGATGAGCAATTATTATTAGAAGTCACTGCAGCGCGCTTAAAAGGTAAAAAAATTGTTTTTACGAATGGGTGTTTTGATATTTTACATGCAGGGCATGTGATGTACCTCTCTCAAGCAAAACAATTGGGGGATTATTTAATTGTCGCGATCAATGATGATGATTCCGTCAAACGTTTGAAAGGGAGGGGACGTCCCATCAATAATATCGCACAACGCATGGCAGTGCTTGCGAGCTTGGGAATGGTCAATGGGGTTATTTCATTTTCGGATGATACGCCAGAACGCCTTTTAAAAATTTTAAAACCTGACATTTTAGTCAAAGGCGGCGACTATCAAATCGACCAAGTGGTGGGTCATGAAATTGTTCATCGTTATGGCGGTGAAGTACGTGTTTTAGGTGTTATAAAAGACCTTTCCACCACACACATTATTGATCGCGTACGAAAAACCGAAATTTCGGAGGAATCATGACTCCGCCAGGCAATCTATTTGTCATTGCAGCCCCTTCTGGCACAGGGAAAACCTCTCTGGTCCAAGCGTTAGTCGAGAGGACGCCTGGATTGACCGTTTCGATTTCACATACCACGCGTCCCAAAAGACCCTCAGAAAAAGACGGCATTAATTACCACTTCATTGATGAGAAACAATTTAAAGAAATGATTGAACGGAAAGAATTTTTAGAACATGCCATTGTTTTTCATCATCATTATGGCACGACTCAAGCTTGGGTAAAGGAAACGTTAGCGAAAGGATTAGATGTGATCCTCGAAATTGATTGGCAAGGATGTCAACAAATACAGGCTTTATTTCCTGATTGCATTAGTATTTTTATATTGCCGCCCTCTCTTTCAGACCTAGAGGAGCGATTAAAAAAACGCAATCAAGATAAACACGACATTATTCAAGCACGCCTAAAGGATGCGACGGAAACAATTAAGCATATTCATGAATATCAATATTTGGTGATTAATGCTGATTTTGATCAAGCGGTTCGTGAATTACAACATATCGTGCTTGCAAGTCGCTTATTGCGAAGAAGACAAGCCTTGAAATTACCGTTCTATTAGATGACATCCTCTAGTACTCTGTCATCCCCGCGAAAGCGGGGATCCATCCAGATGGATTCCCACTTTTCGTGGGAATGACATCAGGACTTAATTACGCAATATTTAGGTACCACTGGTACTTGATTTTTTATTCACAGTAGAGGTGCTGGATGGGTTACCGCGCAACATCAGTCTAGTTTGACTGAATAGCCTTGTTATCCCTCGTGACGGGATTTGTTGCGGAGTAGGAGATTGTGGTACGTTGCTACCAACTTGACCGCCTGTTGGGGTCAAAGGGGTTGAACTTCCAATCAAAGGAGGCGATACGGGAGCGCTGTCACTTCTTCTTTCACGTGTTTGACCTTGATCGCGAGGTGTTGCGGTTGAATTAGGTAAACTGCCCCCTCTTTTATGAGTATCCGATGTTAGTTTCCCACTGGAGAGGGTGAAGGGAGTGAAGGGAATGAAGGAGGTGACGGGAGTGAAGGGGGATGATAATGGCACACCTCTTTTATGACTCCAAAATATAGTGGGATGAGTTGGACTACTCAATGCAGCTAATTCTGGTATCAACTGGCCTGTTGGATTTACCCTGATGCCTGAGTTGTCTTTTTTAATCCGGTCAACAAGGATTTTATGATATTGTGATAAACTTTTATGAGCAGGATTGGCCCTAACAAGGTTAGCGACCTCTATCTCATACTGTTGTAATTCATCGAAAAGGCTTTGAGGAACGCTTACTATTTTCTGATTTTCCTCTAGCTTTTCCCATTCATTATATGCATTTTCGATACGGTTGAGGTTGAGCATAAGATCTGCGGCATTTATCGGATCTTTTTTACCTTTTATACTTATACTTTTTAAAAACTGTATTAAAAGTTGAAGTCTTACTTCCATCATGCAGTATAAATCTTTACTACGTGCTTCACCATAAGCATTTAAAGTAGTAACTAATCCTTGAAGATCACCAAGCATCTTTATAATATCATAAAGTTGTTTTTCGTTTGCGAGATTACCCATTGATTTAAAATTTTGTTTCCATTCATCTAAAAAAGACTCGCTCTCGCTTATACATTTTACCCAGCCAGGAATCGAACTCAATAAAATTTTTTGACCTCCCTTAATACCTACGGCCTTCAGCTCCTTATAAAAATTGATACTATTTGGGGGAGCATCATTTTTGAAATCGTTCGTGTTGTTAATGACAATTTCGGAAGGATCCACACGTTCAAAACGAGACCTTATATCATACCAAATACGATAATGTTCCGCAGCTGCATCAGCTTGAAGATCCCGAGTGACAGACCCAGATTGAATAGAAGAATTAAGAGAACGGCCTTGCAAAATCATCTCTTTTAACTCCCATTTTGCTCGTGCTTCCTTAAACGCGTCATATTTACTGTTCACTTCCTTCTGATCAGGCGTTACGCCTGTTTCTTTTTTTATTTGATTACTCATGTTTTCTTTATCTTTCTTTTCAATTGCCTCATCATATGCTAAATCAAACCATTTTTTATATTCCTTAGCTATGTCAGTTTTCTGCGCTTCTTCGAGTTGTGTAATACAATATTTTTCAATTTCTGACAATAACTGCTTGAACTGTTCGAAATAAACATCCAATTCTTTTAAAGAAGCTTCTTCAGCCGGCTTTAATTCTTCCACCACCTTAAGCTGCTCTAACAGGGTAGAGTTTTGCTTTGTAAAGTTAATTAATTGATCATATTTTTCAGTCAATTGTTTATAATAAGACTCAAAACTTTCCTCTTTTTTAAGGTCTTCTACTCTTGGTTGCATAAAATATACCCTCGATATGATAAAAATAAAAACAATTATAGCAATATTTCATTAAATTTGTACAGTTTTTTTTATTTTGATGAATTTTTAACCAGCATTGGAAGCCAATAGTGATTGATTCAACCATATAAAATTCATATAATGTTCTGTTTTTCAGAGGATAATATGCATGGCCCGCATCACTGTCGAAGATTGTTTAGATCACGTCGCAAACCGTTTTGAATTGGTTTTACTTGCTGCAAAGCGTGCACGCCAACTGATGCGAGGTAGCGTCGATCCTACCGTCCCTTGGGAAAATGATAAAGCAACAGTGGTGGCTCTTCGAGAAATTGCGACCGGCCATACGGATTTTAGTGATGCACATGAAATAGACATGGTTCCTTCACCACCCCCGCCTATCAGTCATACGCAACCCGAATCAGAAGATGAATCCTCATCTCCCGAAGAAAACCACGAATCGCATGGCTGAATCGGAATAAAATATAACCGACCATTGTCATGTCAGCATTCTCTTAGCTGGCATGACAATGTTTTTCAAAAAACGCGCAATGATATATTTTTTAAAATAGTTAACCTTCAAAAGGTGCCGGGGGAACACTTTAATCGCTTGCTCGTAATAATTAATGACATCAGTCATCGCCTTATGTTGAAAGGCGATTCTCGCGAGGGAAAGATAACGCAATGACATATATTCTTTACGATATTTAAAAAATTCTTTAGGTATGATTTTTTTATCAAAAACGAGATCCACAATATCCAGCCCGGCATTTTGATGAAAGGCAAAATGATGGCGTAAACTATCACTATGTTTATTTTGCATCACAACAAGCTCTTCGATAGAGACACAGGTTTGTGTTGCTAATATTTGGCAAAAAACACTTTGGTCTTCCGCATTTTTAATTGTTTCAGGATAGGAAATTAAACTAAATACGTTTTTCCGATACAAAATTGCACCTGGGATAAGTGAAATTTTTTTTCGTAAATAATATAAAAAATTAGTCATATGCGAATGTGTTAATTTTTTTTTAAAAGGATATTTTTTTATTATTCCTTGTTGACCTCTCGACATATGCCCTCCCATAATCACCCTCGCTTCCGGATATTGGCGAATCGCACGGCGAAATGATGCTAATGAATTCGGTAATAAATAATCATCTGCATCTAACATTAGAATATACTCGCCACTTGCCAATTTCACTCCCGCATTCCGTGCACTACCCGCACCTTTGTTTTCTTGATATTGATAAAGGAGATGAAATGAAGGATTTGTCATTTGAAATGACCGTATTACATCCGCTGTATGATCCTTTGAGCCATCATCGATAACTATCGTTTCAAGATGCGGATCTTGTTGCTCTCGTATGGACTCTAAAGCATTATGTATGCAATATCCATAATTATAAGCAGGGATAACAATCGTGATAAGAGGATGCGCTTTCATTTATATGTCTTAAGTCATTTTCTTTATGCTAACAGCTCGAGTATAATGGACCATCCAGTTTTTGTCAAAAAAGGCCCTATTTTCTCATGAAAGATCATGCGAACAAAAACATTTACGTCATTTTAGGATTTTTACGTTGTGGGACGAGTGTCATCGCAAGAAGTTTAAAAACCCTTTCTATTGATCTTGGAGAAAAATTAAAACCACCAAATGATAACTGGAATCCCACAGGATTTTTTGAAGATGAAGAAATCGTATATGATATTCATCAAAAACTCCACGCGACTCTCAACGAACCCAAACGAAGTATTTTGTTCATTGATAAAAACGCCTATAAAAATCCCGCATTCGATGATATTAAAAATTCAAGCATCGCATTATTAAATGATCGTTTCAAAGAGCGATCGCATTTTGCATTTAAAGATCCGGGTGTTGCAAAAATTTTACCTTTCTGGCAGTCAATTTTTGAAACATTACGCCTCAAAGATCACTACATCATTGCTGTCCGAAATCCACTATCCAGTGCGAGCTCCTTTAGTCGCCTCTCAGGATTGGATCTTGAGTTGAGTGTATTACTATGGTTAATACATATGTTATCTGCCGTTTCCGAGACTTATCATCGCAATACTATTTTTGTCAGTTATGACTTGATGATGCAAAATCCACAGCATGAAATTTTACGTATCAAAAATCATTTTAATCTCTCAGTCAATCCACAAGAAATAGATATTTTCGTGAAAGGATTTTTGAATGAACGCATTCAACATAATCGTTATACGGACGAGGATTTAGTATTACATCCCACGATTTTAGCTTTTCCTTTATGTCTTAAAGCATATCAGTTATTTATGAAACTTGCGCGTGACGAAATTTTCTTGAAAGACCTAGAATTTACGAACAGCTGGCAAGACATTCAAACGGAATTAAACCATATATATCCACTCTATGTGTATTTAGATAAGCTTTTAAAAAAGCAGAAAGAATTAAAAGGGGAAATACGCAATATAAAAGAATCCCTTATTTGGAAAGTCACTTCACCCTTTTATAAGATAAATTATATGTTACAGAAAAAACGACGTCTTAAAAAAGCCAAAAAAAAGATTTATTGCCTACGAATAAAATTCTGTCATGCCAGCATGCTTTAAGCTGGCATCCAGGTATATAATTAAAGTAATCCACCTAATTTTTTGAGATACCGAGGATCCCCCTTTGGATGATTTTGAAGATTTACATCATGCATTAGTACAATATCTCGACGAATCAGAGCTTTCTGTTATCCGAGATGCGTACGAACTCGCAAAAACTGCCCATGAAGGTCAAAGAAGACATACGGGGGAGCCTTATATCACGCATCCTCTGGCAGTTGCAAAAATTTTAGCCGAAATGCACATGGATCCGCCTACCCTCATTGCTGCAATTTTACACGATGTGATTGAAGATACCTATATCGAAAAATCCGATCTTGTCGCCCGATTCGGAAAAGAAATTGCAGATCTTGTCGATGGTGTCACCAAGTTAACACAAATTGAATTTGAAACACGCGCAGAAGCACAAGCAGAAAATTTTCGAAAAATGGTCATGGCCATGGCGCGTGATATACGTGTCATTTTGATTAAACTCGCCGATCGATTACATAATATGCGAACCATCGGCATTTTACCCCGCAAAAAACGTCGCCGCATTGCAAAAGAAACCTTAGAAATTTTTGCACCGATCGCTAATCGTCTCGGTATGCATGCATTTCGCGTTGAATTTGAAGATTTAGGATTTTCAGCGCTTTATCCTATGCGGTATCGCATTTTAAAAGACGCCGTTGATAAATCAAATCGTAATCGTCAGGAAATGATGGAAACGATCGATCAAGAAATTCAAAACGCGTTTAAAAAACATAATATCCGCGCACGCTCTCTCACCTCCCGGGAAAAACATCTTTATAGTGTTTATAAAAAAATGCATGATAAACACTTGTCTTTTTCCGAAGTCATGGACCGTTATGGTTTTCGTGTGATTGTCGATAAAGTGGATACCTGTTACCGCGTACTTGGCGTTTTACACAATTTGTATAAACCTATTACACAGCGATTTAAAGATTATATCGCAATCCCAAAGGTCAATGGTTATCAATCACTGCACACCACTTTATTTGGACCTTATGGTGTTCCAATCGAGGTGCAAATCCGTACCGAAGAAATGCACAAAATGGCGGAATATGGAATTTCCGCACATTGGCTTTATAAAGCTGAAAAAACCGTCGTGAGTGATGCACAACATCGTGCGCAAGAATGGTTAAAAGGGGTTTTGGAAATGCATAAAAGTTCCCGAAACTCTCTCGAATTTATTGAAAATGTCAAAACCGATTTATTTCCAGATGAAGTGTATGTGTTCACACCGAAAGGAAACATCTTAGAATTGCCTGCGGGTGCAACACCGGTAGATTTTGCTTATGCCATTCATTCTGATATTGGTAACACGTGTGTCGCGGCCAAACTTGACCGTCGTCTTGCACCCTTAAGTACACCGCTTGTCAATGGTCAACAAGTGGAAATCATCACAGCAGGTGCGGCAAGACCTAATCCTGTCTGGCTGAGTTTTGTCGTCACAGGAAAAGCACGAAGTAACATCAAACATTATTTAAAAAAACAACAACGCGAAGAATCCATCGAACTTGGCAGACGTTTGGTCGAAAAATCATTACATACTTTTGGATTAAGCTTGAATCAAATTCTTGACGAAGAATTACAAGAAATTGTCTCTGCTGCCAAATTAGAATCGATCAATCATTTATTTGAAGAAATTGGCATCGGCAACCGAACCGCATTACTAGTTGCAAAACAACTTGCGAAACGTGAATCGGATAAACCGCAACAAAGCACGATTGCAACACCGCTTGTCATTAAAGGGACCGAAGGCATTGTCGTACGCTTCGCAAAGTGTTGTCGCCCAATACCGGGTGATCCTATCGGGGGTTTTATTGAATCAGGTCTCGGACTTATTGTACATATAGAATCTTGTCCCGCGCTTGATAAATACCGTCATAATCATGATCATTATGTACCATTACATTGGGAAAACAAAATTCAAACGGATTTTCCTGTGGATTTAGGGGTGGATATTGTAAATCAACGAGGAAGTTTAGCGAGTTTAGCGCTCACCATTTCAGAAGCTGATTCAAATATTGTGAATATTAAAGCGGAAGAATTTGATGAACGTGATTTTTCTGTGCTCTTGACGGTGACAGTTCGGGACCGTGTACATCTTGCGCGTGTGTTGAAAAAAATTCGCAATAATAAACATGTCATTCGGGTGGTGCGTTTAAAACCGTTGGGGAAGAAAAAGAAAAAACTGGTGCATCGTTAGTTAAAATGGGAAGTATATTTTACGAATAATACGCCCAAAGTAAATGTATTAAATAAACTCGCCAAAACTTTTTTTCCTCAACGCATTTATTATAGTGATTTAATTTGCTTAGTGGACGATCAAGAGGACAACTTCGATGATGAAGATTCCTATCAAAGTATAAAAGACTTTATTGATGGAGCATGGCATGGATGAAGAAACAGATGATGATAAGCCCGACTCCAAGTCACAGGTGTCGTCGGATTTTTCATTTTTTATACCTGTGCCTGAAAAATAAGGAACAGGGACAATTACCACAAGAAATGCGTACCCTATCCGGACCAAGAATTGATATTCAACCACATGCAGGAAGTGCATTTAAACATTTCAATACAAAACAATGATAGCGAGTTTAACGTATATCTTTAAAGCTTAAATTGCCATTCGCCAAGATTTAATTCATAATATAAAAAATTTTGAGGGACATACACAAATGACCATGGATCGCAAGAATGAGCAAACTTTCAAAACCACCGAAATTTTAACGGGGGAACCTTACGTTAAAACATGGAAATACCATAGACCTAAAATCTCAGGCATCGTTAAAAGTCGCGGTTTCACTGGATTTTATACGTTTACGGATGAGAAAGGAAATACGCAAGAAGCATTAATTAAACAAGATCCGGAAGTTGTTCACAATATTTCTGAATTTTTAGCAGGAAAAATTTATCAAAAAATTATTCCTCATCATTCTGCCAAGATTTTTTTAACGCGCGCTAACCCTTCTTTAGAAAATGATGATAATGTGTATGTTGTTTCTGAATTTATTCCTCATTTTCGTAGTGATTTATATACGGATATACAAGAACGATTACATAAAAATCCCGAACGATCGAGAAATTCTGCCCTTGAATGGTTGCAAGTTTTTTTTCTGCAACTTCGTCACTTAAACACTGAATTTGCAAAGGCAACTGAATTCGGTGAATTTTCCAATTTTGGCGAAATCAGCGGACCCAGTTTTATTTTAAATAATCTTGATACGCATATCGCCAATATCGTTGTCATTAATGATAAAAATCAAAAAGAATTAGGGGTCATTGATTATGGATTTGCTTTTCGGAACCTAACGTCAAAAATTCATCCGCATTCTTTTGCTCGTTATTTATGGTCTAATGCACGCCGCCTGGAAGGATGGAATAATTTTTTGTACTTTCCTGAGTCGAGTAAGATCACGTCTCACTTTGCACACGGATTAGATAAAACGGCCAACGAAGATTTGACAGAAATCATCGATGAAGCATTTAATGAACTGG
>JABDEF010000021.1 GCA_013287235.1 Gammaproteobacteria bacterium | reverse complement strand
TTATTCTTATATTACTTATTTTTTTATCTGCTTTTTTTTCCTGCGCAGAAACAGGATTGATGTCTATCAATCGTTATCGATTGCGCCATAAGGCACGTCTTAAAAAAAATTCTGCTGTTTTAATAGTGAAACTTTTAAAACGTCCCGATCGATTATTGGGAACGATTCTATTTGGTAACACTGTTGCAAATATCGCCGCTTCTGCGATTGCAACTTTAATCGCCATAACACTTTTTGGTGATAAGGGTGTTGTTATTACGACAATTATTTTGACACTCCTGGTATTAATTTTTTCTGAAGTGACCCCGAAAACACTCGCAGCATTGTATCCTGAACAAGTTTCAAAAATCGTCGCATGGCCCATTTTGCTATTACAAAAAATATTTTATCCATTCGTTTGGTTAGTGAATATGTTCGCGAATGGTTTTTTACGTTTGCTGCATGTGAAATTTTCACCCTTGTACACAGAACCTTTAACCCGAGAAGAGTTACGTAGCGTTGTGTATGAAGCAACCGGAAAAGTGCCGCATCAATATCAAAGTATGTTACTCGGTATTTTAGACTTAAATACGGTGATGGTGGATGATGTCATGATCCCAAGGCATCAAATTATCGGTATTGATTTAGATCAACCCTTCGAAGAACTGAAACACGACATTGCACAATGTAAATTCGAATGGGTTCCGCTGTATCGAGAAAATATCAATCAAATTGTCGGTGTTTTACATATACATGAAATTGCATCGATTGCACTCACAAACGTTTTTACACAAGAAATATTACTTAAAATTTTACAAGAACCCTATTTTATTCCTGAAGGAACTTTATTAAATATTCAATTACAGAATTTTCAAAAAATGAAAAAACGTATGGCGCTTGTTGTGGATGAATATGGCGATATTAAAGGCTTGTTAACATTAAAGGATATCTTAGAAGAGATTGTGGGCGAATTTACTTCAAGTGTGAGTCAGGCAAGTAAAATGATTGAATTACAATCCGATGGTAGTTACTTGATAGAGGGTGCGGTGACGATTCGAGAAATTAATCGTTTAACACATTGGCATTTACCCACAAAAGGTCCTCGAACATTAAATGGGTTGATCGTTGAATATTTGGAATCCATTCCGCATGTTGGGACATGTGTACGTATTGCTGGACATCCGATGGAAATTCTCGAGGTGAAGGAAAATCGTGTCAAAATGGTGAGGGTTTTTCAGAGAATGGCAGATTAAGAAGAAAATCCCCCCGCCTCGCTGCGCGGGGGTGAGAGTTATTTCCCTACCACCTCAAACATCACTTCAATATTTCCACGTGTGGCATGTGAATAAGGGCAAATTTTTTCATGCGCTTCTTTCACGAATGCTTGAAGATCATTTTGCGATAAGTTTTTATCTTTAACGTGCATGTTGACAGCGAGGGCAAAACCCCCTTGATCACGTTTCCCGATAGAAACGCTGCAAGTGATTTCAGCTTGAGATGCATCTTGATGATGCTGTTTTGCCACATAATCTAACGCACCACCAAAGCAAGCGGCATATCCTGCAGCAAAAAGATGTTCTGGCGTTGCCGTATTGGGTTTTCCGGGGCCGCCTAATTCTTTAGGGACCGAGAGATCGACTTTCACAATGTGATCACTTGTTTCGCTATGTCCATTGCGTCCGCCGATGGCGGTTGCCGTTGCGGTAAAAAGCGGTTGTATTTTATCCATAGTGATTTCCTTTATCAAAAAGTATTAATCATATATTTTAATGAATAATCAATGCTGCTACCACGTTTCGTTTCTCTGCAGTTAAAGCATTATACGTGCGGCATGCAGCGCGCGTATCCATGATTTCAACACCAATGCCTTGGTTGATGAAATCGCCATAAGTGCTGAGTGCGGGGAATTCTAAATGTTCTCCCGTTCCGATGAGTAAAATATTCGGGCGCCATTCCAAAATAATGGCAAGATCAGATGCTGAGAGGTCGGTGATTTTTTGTGGTTGCCAGTTTTCAATGAGTTTTTCTGGTGCAATTATAATGCTGTTATGTAATAATCGGTCATTAATTTGAATACTGCCAGGCTGATATGCTCGAATTTGATAGGTGGCATTGTTTTCATCTAATGTTAAAGACATGGAATTTCTCGAGATTGTAGCGCATTGTTATATTATCATATGGCGCTGGTTTTATTTAGTAAAAATTAAATGAGAAATTTATGAACGATTTTCCACGCATTAGGCGCTTACCGCCCTATATTTTCAGTACTATCGATCAACTTAAACAGGAAGTACGCGGTTCAGGTAAGGATATTTACGATTTTGGGATGGGGAATCCTGATCAACCGACGCCACTGCATATTATTGAAGCACTTCGGGAGGCGGTTTTAAATCCCAACACCCATCGTTATACGTCACCCCGAGGAATACCTGAGCTCCGAAAATCCATTTGCCAATGGTATGGCAGACGGTTTAACGTGGATTTGGATTTTGAAACGGAAGCGATCGTGACATTAGGTTCTAAAGAAGGATTAGCACATTTAGCGTTGGCCACCTTAGGTAAAAATGATACGGTGATTGTGCCAAGCCCTTGTTATCCTGTGCATCATTTTGGTTCTGTGATTGCCGATGCCAATATTCGTCAAATCCCACTGTCTTTTGAAAGTGATTTTTTAGTAACGCTTGAAAATACCATTAAAGAAATTTGGCCAAAACCGAAAATGCTTTTTTTAAATTTTCCTGCGAATCCGACAACGCAATGTGTCGATCTCGACTTTTTTGAAAAGGTGATCGCGATTGCAAAAGAACATCAAATGTGGGTCGTGCATGATATCGCATACGCGGATTTAGTTTTTGATGGCTATAAGGCGCCTTCTATTTTAGAAGTCCCTGGCGCCAAAGACATTGCAGTCGAAGCGTTTAGTCTTTCAAAATCGTATAACATGGCAGGGTGGAGAATCGGATTTTTAACCGGTAATGCAACCTTGATTCAAGCATTGTCACGTATTAAAGCCTACATTGATTATGGTTTATTTGCGGCTGCACAAGTGGCGGGCATTGCAGCTCTCGAAGGACCCCAAGACTGCGTGACGGAGTTATGTCAGCTTTACAAGAGACGACGTGATATTCTATGTGCGGGATTAAAATCTGCCGGATGGGATGTGACAGTGCCGAAGGCGACAATGTTTTTATGGGTGAAAATTCCAAAACCGTTTGAAAAGTATAATTCGTTAGAATTTGCTAAGATGTTATTACGTCAGCACCAAGTTGCCGTTTCCCCCGGTATTGGTTTTGGCGAATATGGTAATCAACATGTACGATTTAGTTTGGTGGAAAATGAAGCGCGTATATTAGAAGCGATACAAAATATTCGTCGATTCATGCGTGCTGATGTGGAAGAAATGGTTGCGTTGGAGTATGCCGCGACATGAGCGAGTTAGAACAAAAGCCTCGCTTGCCGCTGAAAAGTGTAGCGGGAGCGCTTTTATTTACGGTATTTTTAGGTCCCGTGGGGTTGTTGTATGCAACCGCACTGGGCGGTATTATCATGATTCTTGTTGGCTTCGTGATTATTTCAAGTAAACTTTGGGTGCCTATTTTACTATTCTGGGTGATGTGCTGTGTGATCAGTGTATTGGCGACGAATCGGTATAATAAGAAATTAATCAAATAATTTTCACCCCCTTTTTCAAAGGGGGTGTTTTTGCTAAGGAAAAGCTACAATGCAAAAAAAAATAATAAGACGTGACCCTTTGGTCAATCCTTCTATTCTTTCTGAACTTCCTCCCTTATTACAACGTGTTTATGCAAACCGTGGCGTGATACATACCGCTGAATTACAACATCGATTAGATAGTTTACTTCCCTTTTGTGGGTTTCAAGGAATTGAAGGTGCGGTTTCGATATTAACGAATGCATTACAACTGGAAAAAAATATTTTAATTGTCGGGGATTTTGATGCAGATGGTGCAACGAGTACGGCAGTTGCTATTCGTGCGTTACGTTATTTCGGCGCAAAAAAAGTAGATTATCTTGTGCCAAATCGTTTTGCTTTTGGGTATGGATTAACCCCTGAATTAGTCGATGTCGCAAAAGATTTTAATCCCGCATTAATTATTACCGTCGACAATGGCATTGCAAATCACAGCGGCGTTTTACATGCAAAAGCACTTGGCATAGAAGTGATTATCACCGATCATCATTTGGCGGGAGCGACACTTCCGCCGGCGGATGCGATCGTCAATCCCAATCAACCGGGATGTTCATTTCAAAGCAAAAATATTGCGGGGGTGGGCGTTATTTTTTATATCATGCTTGCCTTGAGGCGTCACTTACAAAAAAATCTTTGGTTTGAAGAGCGGGGAATTCCCGAGCCAAACATGTCTCGTTTATTGGATTTGGTAGCACTAGGAACGGTTGCAGATGTGGTGTCGTTAGATTACAACAATCGTATTTTAGTGCAGCAAGGATTGAGCCGTATTCGTGCGAAACATTGTATTCCAGGTATTACAGCGCTTTTGGAAATAGGAGGAAGAAATCAATCACGTATCACAGCCGCTGATTTGGGTTTTATCGTGGCTCCCCGTTTGAATGCAGCAGGCCGCTTAGATGATATGTCTTTAGGCATTGAATGTTTGTTAACGGACGATCTTATCCGTGCAAAAGAAATGGCAGAAATCTTAAATCAATTAAACGATGAACGGCGTGTGATTGAATCGGATATGCAGCAACAAGCATTACAATTTTTAAATAAATTGGAGCCTAAAGGGGATCAATTTCCTAGAGGGATTTGTTTATTTGACGAAAATTGGCACCAGGGAGTGATTGGAATTTTAGCGTCGCGCATTAAAGATCGTTATCATCGACCAGTTATTGCTTTTGCGCTTGGAAATGCAGGTGAACTGAAAGGTTCTGCCCGTTCTATTTCAGGGTTTCATATTCGAGATGCATTGGCACATATCGCAACGCAGCATCCCGATTTGATTTATAAATTTGGCGGTCATGCCATGGCAGCAGGTTTAACGTTACCACAAGCCGCATTTGATAAATTTTCTTTTGAGTTTGATCAAATTGTATCAAGCCAACTCAAAGGTGAAGATTTGCAGCATGTTCTTCTTACAGATGGCGAATTATTGGTCGAGGAATTAACTTTAGAATTGGCAGAAATAGTACGATCAGGCGGTCCCTGGGGACAAGCCTTCCCGGAGCCCTTATTTGACGGGGTTTTTCAAATTTTGGAACAACGTTTATTGGCTGGAAAACATTTGAAAATGACGCTTGCAATTGAAAATAAAATGCTCGATGCCATTGCGTTCAATGTGGATTTAAACCGTTTCCCAAATTATCGGGCTGAGTATGTTAGAATAGTATATAGAATGGATGTAAATGAATATCGCGGAAAATGTAAATTGCAGTTGATTGTAGAACATATGGAATGAAAGCCTATGCGTAGATCGACAAGGATTGCAATTTTAAGCACTGTTCTGATTATCATTGCTTTTGTCGTGATCACGCCCGCTATTCTAGGCATGTATTTTGCACGCACGTATCCTTCTTTGCTTACCCTATATAAATCCTATGGATTGAATGTGCAGACAGTGCATTATTCACGCGGTTGGTTTTCATCAAATGCGACACTGCTGGTTGAGGTAGATAATCCTTCTTACGAAAAATTTTTTAATCAATTCGGCATTGCGGATAATTTCATTCCTAAAAAATTTGAAATCACACAACACATTGAACACGGTCCTATTCTTTATCAATCGATAGGGGGATTACATTCTATTTTTGGAATCGCATCCATCCATAATTCATTGGTGATGAATAAGAATATAAAAAACTTTTATCATATTTTAGGTGTGAATGACAAATTTATTGAAGCCGCAAACCAATATTTTTCTTTCAGAGGTCATCAATATAGTCAATTTAAATTAGGCGAATTAAAAATACATTTTCCACGCGCGCAAATAAATATGAGTGGCTTAGAAAGCGATGTATGGATATTTCACGAAAATGAACGTTTTAAGGGAAAATTGATATTTAAAAATCTTACATTAGAAGAGCCAGAAGGAATATTATCGATTCCTACATTGATTTTTAAATTTGATCAACATAATGGTGGGTATCATTTTTTACTGGGGAAAAATTCCCTGCATATTCCTGAAATACAATGGCGTGAGCAAACAGGCATGATTGTTATTTCTGATGTCCACTTTGATGGGTTTCTGAATGATTCGAAAGGCTTGCTCGATGCGAGCCGCGCTTTTGATATTAAAAAAATTGATATCGATCATCAAACGTTTGGACCTTTACATTTAGCGTTTTCCGTCAATCACATCAATAGCAAAGCATTGCTAGATATGATTGGTGCCATCAGAGAAATTGAGGAAAGAGGAGAGCTCTATCGATCACAATTACAACAAAAAGTGATGATGCTATTGCCTGGTATTATCAATAGTGGGACAAGAATTACTTTGAATGGACTGAATATTGCAACTTCAGATGGAAAATTAGAAGTAAGTGGAGAGGCTGCTTGGCTAAATAATACATTGCCAGAAGATATTGCTGAATTAATCCAAACAGCAGATGCACATTTAGATTTACGTATTTCCAGAGGATTGTTAAATAAATGGATCGCGATTGCGAGCACGTTACCTTATTTTAATCAAGGATCGGGAAATACGACGGAGGGTTATAGTAATGCGCGGGATAACCACGATCTGGCCACACGTTTTAATGCAGTTTTGCTTACTGCGTTGACTGATGAGGGTGCTTTAACGGATCAAGATGCGTTCCGTCTATTAGAGTTGCAAAAAAATATGGCTTCGCTGGATAGTTATAAAAAAGAAATTACCAAATTATATTTAAATAAAAATATTACACGTGAAACGAGCTATCAATTATTTTCAGCTTATCTTGAAGTCGAACGTCCGCTCATCGCAATAGTGAACGATATTCAATCCAATCAAACAGTGATTTCGCAAAGTATGCGTAAACAATGGGATGATTGGATACAAGAAGGTTATATTAAAGAAGATAAAGAAGATTATCTCATTTCGATCATTCAGCAAAAGGGTACTATTAAAATCAGTGATAAAGCCATAAATTAAACTAGGGTGTGTCGTCAATTAAATGGCTTAAATTTCCCATTTCTCCGTCATCCTGCGGCTTGACCGCAGGATCCAGTCGCAGCGATAGCAGTTACAAGCTCCCCTGGATCCCGCGAACAAGTCGCGGGACGACGTTTTAGTGTAGATATGCATCATATGTATTGAGTCTGCTTAATAAATAATTGACGAGGCACTAGTTCCTCCCCCACGCGAAGCTAAGGGGAAGGAACTTCTGACAGTGTGATCACGAAAAATGTAAAAGCGTCTCATGCGGTACAGTTTTTTCTTTTTTTAATCCGCTTTTTTTTGCAATATTTTCGGCCTCTTTACTCCACCAATCCATCTTTTTATTTTTCATAATTTCTTCGTATATCCATTGGTTAGTTTCATATAGTGCATCGTCTTTTTTTGTTGAAGTTAACATTTTTGAGATAAGATTTTTAATCAATAAAGGTTTAAACGAAGTTTCATTCCATCCGCCGTTGGGAGATGCAAATATTTCTAAGAGTGTTTGATTCATGACGTCGGGTCCGAATGATGTTTTCTCAAAAAATCGACGGATACCTCGTTCTCGTTTTAAAGAATCATATTCGGTGTAGGTGTCAATCACAATGGATTTGATATCCAATTTGTGGCAGCCTAACCATCTGCATAATCGATTACTGATGGTATCAATCATGAATGCTTCCTTCGGAAAATGCTGCACAAATTGATATTGTTCTTCATCGCGTTCAGGAGGCGCTGAAGGCGGACCGGGTGTTGTATCGGGCGATGGGACTGTTAAAAGGGGTGGAGGTAATTCTAAACGTAGAGGCGCTTCAAGTTTTTTTTCTGAGAAAGAGTTAGTGCGCTCCAGTTTAGGTGTAGATGAGGAGAGTGTTACATTATTTTTTTGTTCTATGAGAATTGGGCTGGGTGGCTCTGTTTTAAAAGAAGTGCCTTCATTTAAGCGAAATTGTTTTAATATATCTAAAAAATTTGCAGTGATAATATCCAGTTCTTTGTATAGTTCCTCCATATCATAAATTAAATGATCGATAGAAACATTTCGTAAGATTCCTTGACTTGAACTTTTATTTTCATTATATAACCATTTTTTAGTGTTTTTACGTAATTCATCTGACTCATGCAAATAATTTTCAAAGTTTTTTATGAACTCATGATTATCTTTGATGGATAAATCAGATTTTTTTGCATAATATGTTTCTTTAAAATTTAATAGTGTTTGTAAAAATAGTTGTGTTTCTTTTTGAGCTCGTTGATAACATATTTTTGAAAAGCTGTTTTGGAGTACATTTTTTTCTGGTTTGTCAATGAGAATAACGGATTCCGAAAGATCGGGATCCTTCCCAGGATTGATTATTTGTGAGGAGAGCATTTTGATTTTCGAAAATTTATATTCAGATTTATTATGCGATTCATCGAGCGATTTTGAAAAATCTGATGCGATTTTTTCTAAGAATTTACATTGATTTTCGAATAATGGTCTAAAGCTTTCTCGCCAAATAAAATGATACAATTGATTGATATAGGCGAGATTGTAAGGCGCATCTATGTTTTTTCGATTGTTTTGTTTAAACCATAGTTTTATTTTGCTGAGAAAGTCAGGGCTTTTATTTTCCGCAATGATAAAGTCTCGAAATTCAGGCATCGTTAATACTTCGCACAGAAATTTTTGATGTTCTTCCTCAAAATATCGGGAACAATGTTGTACAAAAGAATGTTCTTTCCCTTTTTCATCAAATAATAGGCTATATTTTGTTTGATATTCATGAAAGATTTTTTCATATTCGGCTGTAGATAATGTTTTTGAGGTTTCACCTCTTTCTTCCAAGATGCGATCTTCAATTAATTTTTTATCGTAATTATAGAGTAATTCGAATTGTTCTTTGGGTAGTTCATCTAATTTTAATGAAGTATCCCCTAGATAAAGTTTCATTCTTTTTTGTAACATGTTTTTATCATAAGAAAGTAGTATTTTTAATATGGCAGCATATTTTTGCAGTTCAAATATGGAATCTCCGTTAAGTTGATTAAAAGCGTTTGTTTGGTAAATTTTTGTAATATTCCAATTGTAAGGCACATTATATGTTACCCAATGTTTTCGACTGCCATAAGTTATTTTTGGAAAATTTCTTATTTCTTCCTGAGTTAATTTAATGATAGTTTGTTTCCATTCTTTAAAGATCGAGGTGATTGTAAAAAAAAATTCATCGTAATCGATAACCCCCTTGATACTGATGTTTGCCGGATGTAAATCATTATTTAAGCCATAATATTCAACAAGCAGTAATTCTGCCATGTCTGTTTCTAATAATAATAGTTTATCAGGGACTGCCCAGTACTCATAAATCGGATTGACATATCTGACGGTTGTCGTGGGTAAAATAGGTATAGCACGCAGAGGAATGAAATCGGGAATTTCAACGGATGCCGTTCCAACAATTTCATCTTTTTCGTTGAAAACCAAGCGTTCTTCTGAGGCGCGGTCTCCTAACATGCTGCGCACGAACACGCTGAATGCAACGACATATTTTGCCAAGATAGGTGGATATTTTTCATTGCATGCTTTGTAATACCCGCGATTAATTAATCCATTTTTTTCTTTGATATAGACTTTTACTGCTCCCATACCAGAAATCGCAGCTTTTTCGTTACGAAATTTAATTTGATTGAAGGTGAGGCATTTTCCTTGTTGGGGCATAATCATCCTTGTTGCCAAGCGCTGTTTAAGGTTATGTGATTTTTAGGGCTTAAGTAATAAACGATCCTCTAAACTGAGCGTCTTCTTTTTTTCATTTTGATTTGTGATAGGGGTAAAAATTTTTTTGTTAGACTCTTTGTATCTTTTCACTTTATCGTCCTGTAATGCTTGTATACAGGACCTCTTGTGGGAGATCTTGGGCATGAGGTCCCGTATAAAAGCATTACGGGACGACGTGCTGAGTGTGCGTACTTGTTTAGCAGGTTTAATCTCCGTATATGAGATAGACTTATCTTTATCATTTGATTCCTTACGGGTGATAACATATGCAGTACCAAGCCCAAAACCAATGAGACCCCCAAGTTTTGATAAAAGTGGTGCTGTAAAAAGCGCACCAATACCAGCACCGAAAAAAATCCCAATGATCGTCCCGACGAGAAAACCAATGCCAGCACCGATAGCTGTGGAAAGCGTGACTTTTGAAGTTGTGACCAGTAATGGAAGATACCAAGCTTTTTGTTTCAGACCAATCCTGTCATTCCCTTGATAAGCGGGATCCATTTTTATGGATTCCCGCTTTCGCGAGAATGACAGGGCAACATCCTTTTCTTCATATTTTTGTTCTAATATATGATGCTGTTTACACAATTCTCTAGCAATTTTTTCTGCTTTCATGTAAATATCAATTTGCTTTTGTGTGCGTGTAAGATGTGTCAGTCTTTTTCTTTTTTCATTGATTGTTTCAAAATCCATTTTTAATTGATTTTTTGCTGCCTCGATTTGGTTACAGAGTGGTTTCATGATTTCTTCAGCTGATTGATAAAGCCCAATAAATCGACGCAATAAATTTATAATCAAATGATAATAGTAATAATCTTGATTGTATGCACAATATTCCCAGGCTGTTTTTTCTTCGATACTCAGTTGAAAATGATCCAAAAGTTTTGGTTCGAAGGGTATGACACGACTTTCACGTAATGCAGAATGTATTTTTTCTTCCAATTCCTCAAAAAAGTTGACAGTTTTTTTGGAAGATTCAAAAAGAATAAGTCGATCACTAATTTCATGTTCTAAATTTTTTAATTCATGCTTTAGTGTGGATGATTCCTTTTTCGCTTTTTTTTTATCAAATTTTTCATCGGTATATATATCAAGATTTATTAATTCACATTTTTTTTCGTTTGTATCGATGTCATCTCCCGGTGGTTTTAATGGAATAATGGAAGTTGAAATACTATTCCGAAGAATAGAATGTTGATGGATCAATGACAAGGCGCTGGTATAAATAGGCTCAAAATTATCTTTGCGATTTTTACCCGTTCGTTTTTTAATGACTTCAGTCGTCCAGTAAATCAACCATCCGTGTAAAATACCTTCTCCTTGACTTTTATCAAGGCGAAAGAAACGATTGTTGATCCCTATAATCGTACAAACGAAAATGCGTATATCTGACAAATTTTCTTGAATCACAGGAATATTTTTTATTGCTTGTCCTGCTTCAAGAAGATGGTTCTGTATATGATTTTTTATTTCGTCGGTGTGATTCGTCATATGATATTGTTTATTGACAATCTTAAGAATATCATTGGCAGAAAGAGGAATATCCTCGTCTGTATTTTTTCCAAATAGTTTACGTAATTCAACCCAATGTGTATAAATGATATTCCAGGGTGGAGCGGTTTTATTTCTTTTTATAATGGCGAACATCCAAGGTACTGTAATTCTCGTGTCAGTTGCTTCGATTTCAAGAATGACATGTGTGATACGATCAAGTAATTTTATTTCGTTTGAAGTGTCATTAATATCTTTTTCGAGTTCCATGAGATTCTGATACGGCATAAATCACTCCCTTCCTTTTGATGATATTATTATAGTAGTTAAAGCAAATTGGATGAAAAATCAAGCGTTAATTACTCATTGACTCTATGGTTCGTTCATGTCATATTTTCAACCAGATCTTTGAATAATACTAATACTCGCGAGGAATATCATGTTGTCAGAACATAAAGCAACAACATTTATTTCAGAAAAATATGAAGCAATTTACGCTGATGATAAAATAATCATTCGCAATAGTAAAACAAAAGAACAAGAAAAAATACTTCAAGGGGAATTATGCAAAATTAAAAATAGTAATTTTTTAGCACATACCGAGCTATCATCTCCCGATTATCCCGAAGGTAAAACGACAGTTCTGAATCTCGAATCACTCGAGACGGTGATTGAAATACCCTATGATTTAAAAAATATGATTTCAGTGTCCGATCGTACTTGTCTGATAGGTTATAATAACGAAAAGCTTTTATTATTTTGCGATTTGGCTACTCAACGTTTACATACTTTTAACGTATATAAAAATATTCTTAATTGTGTTGCTCTTTCAGAGGACTACTTTTCATTATTATATCATGATTATGCGCAGATTATCTTTGTGAAAGATTTTATCAGGTTCAATTGGTGTTGGGATATTCAAAATGCCAAACAGATTTGCGGTTTAAGCAATCATCAATTCTTTGTACAAGATCAGTTTAATAATTTTTTTATCTATCAAGTCGATTCTAAAAAAGATATTCATATCATTCGTGATCGAAACAATGCTGAATCGATTCATTTTTCAGAAATCATATTACTTTCAGATGATAAGACATTGATCGGAAAATCATATGGGGGGGAACTTTATCTCATTGATACAGATACGTTAGCAGTGGAAAAGCTTCCAATACAACTTCCAGTTCATGCGCTCTTATGGAAAGAGTCAAGATTATTTGCGATTTTTGATAATGGTGAGCAGGGTGAAATCGAAGAATTGATTTCGAATAAAAAAGCTATTCATCAAACGTTATATGAGAATAAGGAATTGCCAGTGGAATTGATTAAGATAATGGTCGAATATACCTCTGATGCACGTTTTTTTAAAAATTCGTCTCATGAACCTGTGATAGAGACAGATGTTCCAAAGCTAAACAGATAAAAGTTCTTAATCCCAGATCGCATGTCTATAATTTGCAGCGATAGCGTATCTTTGGTGAGTAACATCGTATTAGAAATGTGGGCAGTGGCTGCAATTAAACGGCGTAACTCTATTATAATATACGTACCTAATTCAAGAGAAAGCACTTTGACCCCTCGAGTTGCAGGCGTGGATGAAGTAGGAGTAGGGCCCTATTATTGCTATTTTGAGTCTTTTTCATTCATTTCTGAATAAAATAACTAAAATCACGAGACAAAGAAATGGCCGTGATTTATACAAGGTAATTTCGTCAGACTTTGATTTATGCTAAAATAAAAAGGCATGGAGCGCTTTATGGATTATTACAGACATACCGATTTAGAAATGATCCGCAGGTTTGTTCCTGACGAGTTTATAAATTTCCTTGAAAAAAATTATTACAAAAAAATCAGTGATCGTTCTAGTATATTTCAATTAGTAAAAGACCCTCAATTTATAAAAAACCCAAAAAAACATGTTGGTTTGTTTACTGATCATGGCATGATACATGCTTGTGATATCGCTCAAAAAATATTAATTATTTTAAAACAAGCGAATGGTTTATTAATCTGTAAGCGTGACAAAAGTCGTCTAAACTTTATGTGCGGTATGGGTGTAATCATGGCGATGACTCATGATATTGGAATGAGTCAATTCACAAATTTCGCTCGAATCATGCATGCTGAAATAGCCACCCAAGAAATTTTTTCTCGTCAATTTGACTCCATGATAGATTTTTTATGGAATAGAGATGTTAATCACATACCTTGGTATTTATCAACTCATTTTGGGAATAATAATTTTTCTGTATCTCCAAAATTACTGTTTCGAGAAATTCTTGCTATGGTTAATTGTCATAGCAAAAGTAAAGTACCATATCAATTGCTGGACAATCCAGTTAAACTCAGAAAATACATGCTCCAGATCCTCTCTCAAAGTTTACATGAGCTAAATTCCGTTCAGAATAAAAATTCTTTACTAAAAAACACAAAAAAGAAAATTTCTCATCGGCCCATATTAAAATCATATTATTCTTCATTTAAAGACGAAGCTTATCATTGGTTAATATCATCTCATCCTGAAATTAAAGAATTGGTTAGAGATGTTATAGACATAATTCGTTGTTTGCGAGTAGCGGACTCACTGCGGCAGCGTGGTGTTGCATTAAAAACATCCCATGGATATCAGATATTCATCGATCAAACCGATGGACGTGCTATCTATGCTTTAAACAAGTTTTCCTCATTATTCTATTTTACTAGTGATCATCCCATCAATGCAGGTGAAGCAAATATATCGCAAAATTATTTTGATCGAAATGGTGATCTACATATTCGTTTTTATCGGGGAAGCTTTTTTAATATAAAAGCAACTGAAAAAGCCGCTTATGCGTGCGCTGTCACAGTCACTGACATTGTAAGTGATTTGATAAATGCTTTTCCAAAAAAACAGGATAGCAAATACATGTATTGCTATTTAGAAGCACCTATTGATAATCCAAAATTTGCTGTATTAGTTAAAAACTTTGTTAAAAGTTTAAATTTGTCTATTTATAAGCGTTGCAAGATAATTCCCAATCTAGAATGTTTATCAGAAAATGAGCGTGAATTATTTTTTTCTGCAAAACCATTATATTGGAATTTGAAAAAGTGTAAAGAGACTTTGACATTGATTGGAAAATATGGTTTTAAAATAAATAAAATTAATCCACAGCATGCTTTTAAAAACGCTTGCATTGTTAACCTAAAAACTCACGATGTTCTCATTAAATCTGGTAGTTTTAGTGAATTTGTTTACATCCCGCTAGGGCGTGGTCTATCTTGCGAGCCTTTGGGCGGTTATAAAAAATTTTTTTTCCCTCCGTATTGTTTAATTGGTACAACAGGAGTCATTATGGGCGGAATACGAAATGCGGACGTTATTGCAAGGAAATCATTAAGAGTTGTTATGATTAATGCTCTCGATTATCTGAAATACTGGCATGACGTATATCATATTAATGAATTACCAGAAATAATACGAAGGAAAAAATAAAGGTAAATCACATGGAATTAAATTATCTTACTCATTCGAGAAAAATTGATCCTTCTGAATTAATAGTGGATGATCATCAACGCATTTATCATTTACAAGTGAGCAGAGATCAAGTTGCTGAAACAATCATATTTGTCGGTGACCCCCAGCGTGTAAACGTTATTTCATCTTTTTTTAACCAAATTGAATATTATACTCATAACCGTGAATTTTGTACCTGTACTGGATTTTATAATAACAAACGATTGAGTGTTATATCAACAGGCATAGGAACAGGTAATATAGATATTGCGCTAAGTGAACTAGATGCATTATTTAACATTGATTTCACTACTCGAAAAATTAAACCGAACCTCACTTCTTTATCAATCATACGCATGGGAACTTGCGGTGGAATTCATCCAAATATTTCTATTGGATCATTGTTAGTAAGTGCTTATGCGATAGGTTTAGATGGGTTGATGAATTTTTATGATTTTGAATTTACTAAAAATGAAAAAAAATTACTTGACCAGGTAATGACAAACATTCCTGCACTAAATAATATGATCATACCCTACGTCGCTGAAGCCAGCAAAGAATTGATTTCTCCCTTTTATAAAACTTGCAAACCAGTTATTACTGTCACCGCCGATGGTTTCTATGGTCCTCAAGGAAGAATTTTAAGATTGCGACCAAAAATAAAAATATTTTCAGAGCAGTTTGTAGATTTTAATTTTGAGAATATGCCTATCGGTAATTTAGAAATGGAAACTGCTGGAATTTACGGATTAGGAAGTTCATTAGGCCATCGTTGCTGTTCAATTAGCATAGTCGTAGCAGATCGCATGCATGGCGAATTTTTAACAGATATTGCAAAACCTGTTAAAGACATGATAGAAACTTTGCTGCCGATTATTGCAGATGTAGCCAAGTAAGGAACTCAATATAGGACTTCAGATAAGTCTTTTGGTAAAAAGCGACCAAAAGACTTATCTGAAATTTAAATATAGAGTTCTTTTTATGCTCCTCTTACTTCATTATATAAAAATAAAATCCAAAAATGTTAAAAAATGATGTATTATTATTTCTTACTTTTTTGTAAACAATGGATATTTGTAACTATTAAGCACCGTGATTGCTTCGTCGCTAACGCTCCTCGCAATGACGGTGAATAGATACGAATATTATTTATCTCTGAAACACTATAGTATGATTTGGGAAAAATGAGTTTTACAGATTTTTTCCTGGTTAACAAATATAAATTTTAATAGAGATAGAAAAAAATGAAAACAAGATTACAAATTGCGCGCGGTGAAAAAATAGAACATAAAGGTGATTTAACCATAGAACAAGATATTGCAGAAGATGCTGAGCTTAAAATTATAAATGGCTCTCTCATTGTCAATGGCAATATCGGTCATGGGGTAAAAATAGAATTAATCGCACCTGAAAGAAAAAATGATATGAGTCATATCTTTTCATCAGGGGGTATCAGTTTATCTAATGTGTCCTTTTCTGGTGGCGTGCATATTTTTACCAGTAGAGGGGGTTATACAAATTCTGTTCGTGCTGACACGATGATTAATAATAGTTATATTGGCCATGTCAATATTGATAATCGAATACTCACCGAAGCTGATCTAGTCACAAAATTATCAAATGATAGTTATAGAATTACGCCACCTCAGTTTGGCCCTAAAAAAGCCTTTGCTAGAGCCACTATCGATGGTATGGAATATAAGGGCGCAGAAATCCTTGTGAAAGGCAAAGAAGTTTTAGTGGATGGAAAAAAACCTGGCGCACCCATTACCTCCAGCGAATCAGCGCCCGAATTACCGACAGAGCCTGCTAAGATGCTTATTCGCGGGACTATTGGTAACAATGTGACGCTGATTTCAGGTGCTGAATCAACCGTTGTAGAAAAAAATATAGGCTCTGAATGTAAAATCACTTGTAGTCAAGGTGGTTTTGAAGGTAATGATGTGGGTAGAGGCACCCATATAACAGCAGATAACAAATTAACGCTAAGCAATGTGGATGATGATTGTACTTTAGCCAGCACCTCTGGAGAACTGGTGGCTCAAAAAATTGGACGTAATGGAACAATTAACGTATCTAAAGACGCTGAGATAAAAGAATCTATCGGGGCTTATACTAATTTAACCAGTGAATATGGCTCACTAACTACACCTCGAATAGATAACAATGTAACCGTAACTGTTAGCAAAGAAATTGATGCAAGAATGGTAGGTGACGACAGCACATTGACCAGTAACTATGGAGGATTAAAATCATCCGCCTTAGGTCAAAATGTCACAGTGGAAGTATCTCAAAATATGTTTGTAGAACTTATAGGAAAATCATCTAATTTAAAGAGTAATTATGGCGCTCTTAAAGCAGGAACAGCCGAAGAAAAAGCCGTTATTTCCGTAAATAAAAGCGCATTTTTATATGAGGTCCATGATCGTTGCAAAATCACCAGTGACCATAGCTCTATTACCGTACTGCGTACAGCAGGTAATCATACGCGTTTACGTGCAAATCATGGAATACTTGTGAAGCAATTGGGTAACGATAATTCATTAACAAGTGATTATGCTGAAATTACCATTGAAGATACAGCAGGTGTCAATAACAATATATCTGCAAATAAAGATATTAATGTTCATTCATCATTAGGAAATAACTGTACTTTAACGAGTGATTACGGAAATGTTGTTACTCAAGGTTTATCTGGTAATGGTGTGACAATAAAAGCAAGCCGCAATATTAATGTAGGTCATATTGGAAGTCACGCTCATCTGACCTCGGACTATGGTACTGTGACAACAGGTAATTTAGGGTCACATTCGAATGTTAATGCAAACCGTGATGTTACTATTAATGGCTGCTGTCCCAGGACGGCTCGAGTTCACTCTGACTATGGGCGCGTTTATAAAAATGGTTCTATACAAGAATATCAACACGTCGATGCTCCAGAAGAAGATGCAGAGTTGGTCATGGCAATTGCGCAATCATTATCATTACAGGATCAAAAACCAGCAATGGATACAAAGCCTATTCCAACGCTCACTAAAAAACCCGTTCCTGAAAATAGGAATGATATTAGCGTATTTGATCTTTCAAAATTTACTCCATACACAAAGTCATATGTTGAAGGTTTTGCACATAAGACTAAAAATTCCTTTAAGATAAAAGCGCTTAGTTTGACAGCGGAAGAAGAAGAAAAGCTATCTAAAGGGTTGGTCGATGAGATTACTGAATATGTTCCTGAAATCCCAGTTCATTTGAATGAAAGGTTGTATGACTTAAGCACGGTCATAAATTTGTTTAAAGAAGGAGGAATTGATCCATACACAAGATTCCCATTTACACTAGAGCATGTTGTGGCTGCTCATCCAGTACAAGAAAAGCTGGATAAAAGAATCAAAAAAATTGAAGAAAATGCGAAAATGAAGGCATCTACTTCTGTTTTGATATCCAAAACTGGACCACAGTTGTATTCTCAAAAAGAAAATGATGTGGCAGCAACCTCGCAAAAAGAAAATAATATAACTGCAAGAAAACGTCTTAATTAAAATATGTTAGTGTAAAGAACATTCATCAGTGGGCGTTCTTTACGCTGCACTGTTATTGTCAGGAAGATATGCCATTCATCAATACAGCTCGATTGACAAAAAATTATAGTCATATTGGGATTGAAGATTTGAATGTCAAAGGCATGATGCAAAATCGTCGTTTGTCACGATCCATTGCGGATATGAGTTTTTATGAGTTTCGTCGACAAATGGAATATAAAAGTCGAATCAGAAATAAAAAAATTTCTGATTTGTTAGACGATAATTTTAAACATATCAAATTAACAATAAAAGGAAATATAATGAAAATTAAAGATTTACACACGCTCCTGTTATATGGAAATCAAATAAAAGAGGGCGCATGTCCAGTTACTAAAAAACTAGGTCAATTTACAAAAAATATTGAAGAAAAATATACTAACAAAAATTATCAATTAACAATCATACAAAAGTTCCAATTGATCAACCATCTAGATTTGTTTTATGAGGATGAAGATACTCCGCCTTGGTGTAGATATCCGTTCCAACAAACCGAAAAAATAGTTAATTGTTTACGCAATTTTATTATAGAAGAAATCTATTCTGACAAAAAGTTGAAGTATGATAAAGAACGGATGTTGAGATCACTTACCGTTTTACGTGAAAAACAACTTTTTACCGAAGAGATTTTTAAAATCATACATGATAATGGAAAATTTGCGATTGATATTATTAATGCTTATATAACTTTAAATTCAGCCAATATGTTAAAAGATCCAGAGAATTTAAGAATTATTATTTCGTCTTTTAAATATATGGATGAACAGAATATTTTTAATGTACTCCAAGGCATGAGAGAATTAAGTCGTGTTAACGTTCTTCAAAAGTATTTTTTGCCCCTTCTTATGCATGCAAAGCATGCTATTCAGCTCGCAGAAGGCATAGAAGCATTAACAAAAGCAAAAATAAATAGCGAAGAAAATGTTTCTACTATAATTAAAAATGCTGAGCACTCTAATTTTCTTGCCTGGGGAATGGCAGCTCTCGAGGAGAAAGGGATTAATTCAGAAGAAAATCGCAGTATGTTAATTGCAAAGCCATTTGAGTCATTTTCTTTGGCAAAGGCATATTGTACGTTACACAGTAATGATGAAAAGCAAAATTTATTAACACAAAAAAACCGCTTGATATTATCAAAAAATTCGGAAATTTTTTACATTCAACATATGCTTGAGAGTTTAAAGAATTCCAATATATTAACTCAACCAAATTTTAATCTATTAATTAAAGTATCGAAACAAGCGCTTGGATTAAATTTATGGTGGCTCAAATTAAAAGAATCCGGTACTAATACACAATATAACTATGAGCAATTATGTCGTTTTGCTGTTGTATTTAATCATGAAAGCGTGAGGAATGTGGAACGTGATTTATTAACTGAGTTCTATGCGTATCCAGAAGTGGAACACTGGGTTGTCAAGCTAACTCAATTTCGTTTTAATCATGTATTGACGATTTGTAAAAAATTCAATGGGAATATTGAAAAATCGGCACAAGAAGTGGCAAAGTATCTTAATACTTTAATTAAAGCACAGCGAGATATGACAGTCCAAAAAAGTTCTTCTTATGCATGGATGGCTACTGCAATACCATTTTCTTTAAATCAAAAAGTTAATGAAGAAAAATTATCCATCTCTACATCCGATGTTTCTGTTAATTCTCCAACGCATTTAACTTTACAAGACAGTCTCTCACCGGCGCAGTCTAGTGAAAATGAGTTCATTAGCTTAAGGACAAATTCAATGTGATATGCATAGGTGGAGAGTAAATTCCACCTGGCATCTATACCTCGCGCGGGCATATTTTGCGGTTTTTAGCATCCCACACGCAGTCCATCTTGATTCGTTCAAAACACTTGCATATGAATAACATAGCGCCGTGTTTCGAACGAATCAATCTGAACTACGTCTGGGCGCTAAAAACCGCAAAATATGCCCGCGCGAGGTATACATCACAAAAGTTTCTAATGCTTTTTGCTGCTAGAATTGCCATATTATTTGATAGAAAATGTTGTTTTTTAGGGTTTTCAGAATTAATATCGGCTACTTCATAAATTCTTAGCTTAATACATATAATGCACACCGAGGTCTAAAAAAATACTATGCCAAATACAACAGGTCAAGAAATAATCGCTTATCCCATGCAAGAACTTGGATTCGGAAAATTTAATGGATTATGTAAAGGATTTACTGATGCATTTATAGAAGATATTCTTCAACGAAAGCATAATTTTTCAGAGACAATTCAATCTATTCAAGATATGCCTGATTTAATTGAAA
>JABDEF010000020.1 GCA_013287235.1 Gammaproteobacteria bacterium | reverse complement strand
CAATCGAGGATCGGATAATTCTATTTCTTTACAATTTCGTACCAGTGATGATGTTGATAATGCATATTATGTGATCACCCAGCGGTTTCCAGAATTTACCTGGACGAAAGGGGATCTTTCCATGCAGGGTGTGCTCTCTCCGCGTGCTTTGCAGGCGCAAGAGCAAGATATCATGGAGCAAACCATGAATACTTTGCGACATCGTGTCAATGAGTTAGGTGTTTCTGAGGCGGTTGTTCAACAGCAGGGAATTTCTCGTGTGGTTGTCGATTTGCCGGGTATTCAAGATACTGCTCAAGCAAAAAATATCTTAGGAAAAACAGCGACTTTAGAGTTCCATCTGGTCGATCTCGACCACGATGCGCGTAATGCCGTGGGTGGCCTCGTCCCTATGGGTACGCAATTATATACCTATGAAAATCAACCGATTTTATTAAAAAGCCCTATTATTTTACGTGGTTCTTCCATCACGAGTGCGGTGTCCGGTGTGGGTGAAGATGGAAGAGCGCAGGTAGTGGTGCGTCTCGGTGGGGGTGGTGAAGGATTATTTACTCGCACGACGGCGGAAAATATTGGAAAACCCATGGCGGTTGTTTATGTGGATGTACATCCAGAATCGGTTGACCAAAATGGAAAAAAAGTCCTGAATTATGTCACAGAAAAACGCGTGATCAGTGTCGCAACCATTCAAAATGCATTAGGGAATAATTTTCAAATTACCGGGTTGAGTAGCCAAGATGAAGCACGTACCTTGGCGTTATTACTGCGTGCAGGTGCCTTACCCGCACCCGTTGCTGTGATTGAAGAGCGGCAAGTCGGTCCAACATTGGGGCAGCAAAATATTCATAAAGGTGAAATGTCTGTCTTCGTCGGCTTTATGTTAGTCGTGTTATTTATGGCTTTATATTATCGCGTGTTTGGGTTGGTTGCAGATTTAGCGTTAGGGATGAATCTGATATTAATTGTTGCGATTTTGTCATTATTGGGTGGCACGTTAACTTTACCCGGTATTGCAGGTATTGTGTTGACCGTCGGTATGGCTGCTGATGCGAATGTATTGATTTTTGAGCGTATCCGAGAAGAATTAAGAAATGGTGGGGGTGTACAAGCCAGTATTCATGCGGGATATGAAAGAGCTTTTGTGACGATTGTCGATTCCAATTTGACGACTTTAATTGTGACGATTGTATTATTCAGTTTAGGATCGGGACCCGTCAAAAGTTTTGCGGTGACTGTGACGATTGGCTTATTGACTTCGATGTTTACAGCAATTACGGGGACGCGTGCATTGGTTAATTTTATGTATGGTGCGCGGCCGGTGAAGCAGCTCCCGATTGGTAATACTGAATATTAGAAAAGGTAACTAAACATGGAATTCTTCAAACAAAGCACACATATCGATTTTATGGCACAGCGCAAAATCGCTGCAATCATTTCTACACTTTTATTTATTTTATCGATTATCTCACTTTGCCTATACGGATTAAACTTTGGCTTAGATTTCAAAGGCGGAACACAAATTCAAATGAGTTTCCCTGCTGAGGCGAATCTTAATCAAATTCGAAATAGTTTACAAAGCGGTGGATTTAAAGAAGCAGAGGTAAAAAGTTTCGGCACTTCAAGAGATGTATTAGTGACGTTATCTGTAAGTAATGAGTCAGAAAAAGATGCACTTCTCAAACATGTGCAGAGTATTTTACCCGATGCAAAGATTCAGCAAATCGATTATATAGGACCCCAAGTCGGTCAAGAATTAGCAACCAAAGGAGCGCTTGCCATAGTCGTTGCCCTATTAGGAACCATGATTTACATTGCATTTCGATTTGAATTTCGTTTTGCGATCGGTTCCACGATTGCGTTGATACACGATCCTATTCTTATTTTAGGTATCTTTTCTTTTTTTCAGATTGAATTTAATTTGATTGCACTGGCTGCTGTTTTAACTGTCATTGGATATTCATTGAATGATACGATTGTGATTTTTGATCGCGTACGTGAAAATTTTCGTAAATTACGTAAGGCTTCCCCGCTTGAAGTCATCAATGAATCCATTAATCAGACACTTTCTCGTACTATCATGACCTCGGTTTTAACATTAATAGTCGTTCTTGCTTTATTTTTCTTGGGCGGCAGCATGTTATATGGATTTTCTTTGGCGCTTATTATTGGCATCGTTGTGGGTACTTATTCTTCTATTTATGTCGCTGGATCTTTATCGTTGGCTTTAGGGTTGACGCGCCAGCATTTGTTACCCGTCGCAAAAGAAGTCTTGGATGATCGGCCGTAATGGATACTTTTTCCGACTATGAGTCATTTGATGGTTTAGGGTTATCGGATCTTGTTCGTCGTCAAGTTGTTACACCCAATGAATTATTAGAGGCTGCCGTTGACAGAATTGAACGTTACAATCCAACATTAAATGCAGTGATTTACAAAATGTATGATTTGGCACGTGATTCGTTGCAGCATGCTGAAAAAGGAAAATTTTATGGTGTGCCTTTTTTAATAAAAGATTTATTTGCAGATTTCGGCGGTATACCGACACAGTTTGGCAGTCGTTTTGCAAACGGATATGTTCCTCCTTGCGATAGTGAATTAGTGAAACGTTTTAAAAAAGCCGGTTTGATTATTTTAGGAAAAACAAACACACCTGAGTTTGGATTAAGTGCAACGACTGAGCCTGAGTTTTTTGGACCTACCTTAAATCCTTGGGATAGGAAACTGACCTCAGGCGGTTCAAGTGGTGGATCTGCTGTGGCTGTTGCTTCCCGCATGGTTCCTATGGCACATGGCGGCGATGGTGCTGGGTCTTTACGGATTCCTGCCGCTTATTGCGGTGTTTTCGCTTTAAAACCTAGCCGTGGTCGAGTCCCGCAAGGGTCTCTTTTGATGCGCATCTGGCAAAATATGGTGGTGGAGGGTGTCATTACGCGTTCTGTGCGTGATACTGCTGCCATGTTGGATGTATTGTCAGGTCCAGAATTAGGATCATTATTTAATTTAGCCAAATCGGGAGAATCTTTTTTAGAAAGTCTTCAAGAACCGTGCACGACATTACGGATCGCTATTTCTGAAAAACCTTTTTTTGATACGAGGCTCGATGCAGAATATCGTGACGCTTTACATAAAACATCGATATTATGTCAGGATCTGGGACATATCGTAGAGCCTGCTTCATTAAATATTAACAGTGAAGAAGTGGCCCTTGCGAATTTAATTGTGATTGGTGGTGAAGCAGCCGCGAGTATTAAATTACTCAATCAATTGTTGCCGAGGAAGAGTGATAAACGGGATCTTGAAACGTTAACGGCAGTATTATGTGAAGTAGGCGAGCATTTTAATGCAAAAGATTTTGCATGGGCCAACCATGTTTTAGAGATTGTTGGAAGACAATGTGCTGCGTTTTTCGAAAAATTTGATGTTTTACTCACACCTACCATGGCGATGCCACCACCACCATTGGGTGTTTTAAAACCAGAAGGTGTTGAAAAAAATCTTTTAGAATTGATACGGCGTATTCCTTACGGTCCATTGTTGCGTAAATTAACGCAGCATAGTTCTTCGAAATATTTTTCTTTTATACCTTATACCCCGATATTCAATATCAGTGGGCAGCCGGCGATGTCTCTACCACTTTATTGGGATAAAAAAGGCCTTCCGATTGGGATGCAATTTGCGGCAAAGATGGAAGGGGAGAAAATTTTATTGCAGTTGGCAAAGCAATTGGAAGATGCGCATCCTTGGGCGCAGAAAAAACCGTCACACCCTCACCCAACCCTCTCCCTCGATTGATTGAAAAACTGAGCTTATCAGCGGGAGAGGGTTGGGGGAGAGTAAGAAGTGACGGATTTTAAATTTTTTTGATGAGTCGATTGTGGGAAAGTCAAGGTTGGTGCATTATTATTTTTAGTAGGTGTTCTTTCTTCTGGTTCTTTCTTTTTAAAAGGAATATCTTTACGTATACTCACATAAGAGCAAGAGGCGGATATTTGTGATTGTTCGTCTGGAACAATGAGATAAGATCCTTCCTGCTCTAGAGGTTGTGTATCACGTCTTCTCGAAAAAATTGCATAAAATGTGCCTGCTATGAAATGCAGACCATCTTTCACAAGATTCGTTAATTGCGCAAGGGCCATCAACCCCGCGCCCGTGCGGGTAGAAGCGGCGACAGTGGGTGCAATCCCTGTCACAAGCATTTGGTTCGCTTGGAAAACATTCGAAACAACCCTTAAGCCACTCAATGTTTCACTTGCTGCTGTTAACCCTCCTGCAGCTTGAGCTCCGATGAAAGGAATTTTCCCAATCAGATAAATGAGAGAAGGCGGTGCTGCGATAATGGCTACGATGGTTGCACCTATTCCGATGAGAAGACTGGGCGCACCTAAGAGGAAACCAAAAAAAGCGCCAGTGACGACTTTCGCTATTTCACCACCTCCCAAAGCACCTGCTAAAGCATATCCAAAATGATAACCCGTTCGTGCTCCTGCAATCGCGCTGCTGACAGGAGAGAAGATCGCGCGGCCAAGCAACCATATTGCTTTAAAAGGCCAATACAAAATAGAAGATATTGCATAATCTATGGCTGAAGAAATTGAGCGTGATGGATCATTGTACGCATTTTCGGCGCGATTTTCGAAATAGGTTGCAATATAGTTTGGAAGATATTCGAAAACATATTTTAAAGCATTTTTGATCGGTATGACGGCGAAGCCACCTAGAAGATAAGAAAGCCATTCAAAAAAATAAGTGACATCGTTTTTGTTTTCTTTTGCGGGGACACCCCAAAAATAAGTTTTGCGTGAACGTTGTTGATTTTTATTCCCTTCTTCATCTACACCATCATAGATATAAAATGCTTTGGCATAAGTATATTCTAATTTTGCTTTTTGCGTTTCTGTATGAATTTTTTGAAGAAGACGCATTATGATAATGCTTTTGATTTTTCTGTAATCTTCATTGCTCACATCATTAAGGCGTGTAAATAATGCCTGCAACTTCAGCTTTTCAAGTGATCGATTGCTGTCGTTAACTTTCGTGCCGTATTTTGTCGGCGGCGGATTATTGGATGTTATTTTATGTAAATAGTTATTGATTTCATGACTGTAATCTATGAGATCGTCTTTATATTGGGCGAGTTGTTCGATGCGGTCTTCAGGATTTTTAATTTTTTGGCGATAAATTTGTTGGGCATAATATTCAAGAATATTGTGATACCACAGGCTCTTAGATTCAATTTCATCTTTGTTATAAGTAGTTTGCGTTTTTTTTATTTCAGGTTCTGGTGGTTTTCTTTTCTTATTAGGCATTAATGTTTCCCTCACTTCATTATTGTTGAGGGAGTGTAACATTTTATTTTTATAAATTGAAAGGGGTTAGAGATTTTAAATGGGAGATATTTTGAAAATTTTTAGTAACATTTTTAAAATTTTTGGATTACCTGCGATCACATTTCCACTTTTTAAATAATTATCGCTCCCATCTAAATCACAAACAAGACCACCGGCTTCTTTGATGAGAAGTGTCCCCGCTGCTAAATCCCAAATTTTTAATCCGGATTCAAAGAAAGCATCTAAACGTCCTGCTGCGACATATGCAAGATCAAGCGTCGCAGCACCGAAGCAGCGAATGTCGCTTACGGGTAAAATTTCTTCGAGTAAGGTGATTGCGTGTGTATCCTGCTTAGAGGCACGGAAACCCATCCCTAATAAACAGTCTTCTAATTTGTTACGTTTACTGACACGGATACGACGTTCATTTAAGCGCGCGCCTTTGCCGCGTGTCGCGGTAAATAATTCTTGACGAAGTGGATCATAGATGACGCCATGTTCAATTTTCTTTTTATAACGAATACCAATGGAAACCGCGAATTGTGGAAAACCGTGAATGAAATTTCGTGTCCCATCAATAGGATCAATGATCCAGGTGAAATCATCGCCGGGTATTTCACCGCCTTCTTCACCCAGAATCCCATGATTAGGATGTGCTTTGCGTATAATGTGGATAATTTCTTTTTCCACCTGTTGATCAATTTCAGTGACAAAGTCATTGGGTCTTTTTTGAGTAATTTGAATAGCATCGAGACGATCTAATGCACGAACAATGGTGTTTCCCGCTTGACGTGCGGCATTGACAGCGATATTGACGATGGGATCTCTCATTGGGTTCTCAGGGGTTTTAAAAAACTTGCGTAGAATAGCAAATATTACGTAAGATACCAAGTTATTCCCGTCGTCCCGTGATGCTTTTACACGGGACCTCTTGCTCGAGTAAGCTCTTGGTGGAGTTTACTCGGGCAAGAGATCCCGTGTAAAAGCATCACGGGACGACGTTAATCCCTTTTGATTAGAACATAATGACACTTACAAATATTCGTATTGTTTTAATAAATACCTCACACCCCGGTAATATTGGGGCAACTGCTCGCGCGATGAAAACGATGGGTTTGGCAGAGCTTTATTTAGTCAATCCTGCCTTATTCCCTCACGTGCGTGCGGATGAAATGGCTTCTGGTGCATTGGATGTATTGGGAAAAGCAGTTGTCACGGACCATCTCGACGATGCGATTTCTGATTGCGGTTTGGTGATGGGGGCGAGTGCTAGAAGTCGTACGATTCCCTGGCCGCATTTAACGCCCAGGCAGTGCGCAGAAAAAGCGATTCTTGAATCATCTCAAACCAAAATAGCAATTCTCTTTGGACGAGAACAATCCGGTTTAACCAATGAAGAGTTGCATCGTTGTCATTTTCATGTAGAAATACCGAGTAATCCTGCCTATCGCTCTTTGAATGTGGCGGCGGCCGTTCAAGTGATTGCTTATGAATTATATGTAGGAAGTTTAACGCCTTCCACATCTGTATGGGATTACGATTATGCAGCAGCACAGGATGTGGAAGGTTTTTATATTCATTTAGAACGCATACTGGTCGCATTGTCTTTTTTAAAACCAGAAGCCCCCCGTCAATTAATGACACGTTTGCGGCGCTTATTTAATCGCGCAAGATTAGATGTGATGGAGGTCAATATCTTGCGCGGGATACTGAATGCAATTGAAAAGAAAATGTAACCGTCATTGCGAGCCGAGTGCTCTTTACGAGGCGAAGCAATCCAGAAGGCACTGGATTGACGGTGAATGGTTGTCAATTATTTGACAAAGTATCTTGATCCAGATAGCTTATCGTAAGTATATTGTTCGAAAGGCATGTGATGAAAGAAGACATAATGCATTTTTTCGTGGTTTCTACAGTCCTTGTCTTTTTGGCTTATCTTTTACAAAGCAGCATTATAATGTCTCCGGATGTTTCTTATTTAATACATGCTGCATGGGTGCTTTTTCAGGGGGGGCATTATGTCTCCCAGATTTTTGAAACCAATCCTCCCATGATTTTATATCTCTATTTACCGATTCATCTTTTAGTGAAAATAGTAACAGGTGATATCGTTTTTGCACTTCGTTTATATATCCTTACCTTATCTTTGATATCTTTTGGCACCTGTTTTTATTTACTTCAAAAGGTTATCCCACGAAATCGTTTTTATCGATACAGCTTATCGTTGACCTTATTATGGGTCTTATTTCTATTACCGCTCTTTGCATTTGGGCAGCGGGAACATTTATGGATCATTTTAACGTTACCTTACCTATTTACGATGGCACTTTTTTTTGAGAATCAATCGATATCTCGTAAGATGCGTTTTGTGATTGGGTTATTTGGCGGTTTAGGTTTTGCCCTCAAACCTTTTTTTATCATTCCTTTTATATTTCTAGAGCTATATGCTATTTTCATTAAAAGAAGTATTTTTGCTGTTTTTAGAATAGAATCACTGACAATTGTGGGTGTTATTTTAAGTTATCTCATTTCTATTTATATTTGGCAGCCCGAATATATTGATATTATTCTGCCTTATGTATTTAAATATTATTTCCCTTTTTTTATTGAAAGCATTTCAGTGTTACTTTTAAGACCTGAGGTGTTATTTTGTTTTGGAGTAATGATAGGCTATTTGGTTTTTTATTCCAGTGATCGTTATAAAGCATTTGGCGCAACCTTGTGGCTCACATCTGTCGGTATGACGCTTGCCTATCTTATCCCAAGACAAACCTGGTATTATCATTTTTATCCTGCAATGTGTTTGGCTTATTTGCTGAGCATGCATTGTTTAACTCAATTATGTTCTGGAAAAAATATTAAATCGAATATATTTTATTTATGTCTTTTAAGTGCTTTATTCTATAGTGTTCCACTTTATAATTATTATGCTTTGTTAACAGCTGTTTCAGCGTTCAAAAAAACATATCCTATTTTACCCATAGAAAAATATATCAATACGCAAAAAGGAGAGCGTTCGATTTATTGTTTTTCCCTTTTTACCTCGGATTGTTTTCCTTTAGTCTACTCTGCAAAAATGCGTTATGCGGAAAGATTTTCTTCCTTTTGGTGGTATAAAGGGATTTCTGCAATGGAAAAAATAAATCATCCATCAAAGGCGAGTGACGTTCTACAAGATAAAAAATTTTTGATAGATAGTGTCTCAGAAGACTTAAATCAGTTAAAAGCAAGATGGGTTATCGTGAATGAAGGAAACTTCCATGTTTTGGAATATCCAGCATTTGACTTGATCGATTATTTTTCTCAAAATGATAAATTTCGTGAAGCATGGAAAAATTATCATTATCTACAAAAGATGAATGGATATCGAATTTATGAACGTGAGAATTAAGGGTTATCCGTGAATCTTACATATAAAAAATATATTATTCCTATCTTTACAGGTTTCATTCTATTTTTGAGTTATATGCTGCAAAAGAAATTATTGCTAAGTGGCGATGTCGGATATCTTTTGCATGCAACAAAGCAATTGCTCTTGGGTGGCAAGTATGGTGAAGATTTTTTTGAAACCAATCCGCCGATGATTTTATATCTTTACACGCCCGCTGTACTATTAGCAAAATACAGTTCATTTTCCATTATTTTTTCTTTTCATTTGTATATGTATTTTTTGTGTTTTTTAAGCTGTGTACTTTCTTTTTATCTTTTAATAAAAATTCTACCTGATGATGATTTTGTTTTAAGAATATTCCTTTTTTTTGTTATTCTGTTTATTATTTTTTTACTTCCCATGAGTTCATTTGGACAGCGTGAACACTTAGTTATGATTTTGACATTGCCTTATGTGCTCGGTGCATCTCTTCGAATCATGGGTTATCCAATACCGCTGCGTATTGCTTTTTTGATAGGTTTGATAGGGGGCTTGGGTTTTGCAATTAAACCCTATTTTTTACCCACTTTATGTTTGATTGAGCTTTATTTTGTTTATAAAAAAAGGCATCTTTTGGCATGGATGCGCGTAGAGTCACTCATGGTCTTAAGTGTACTTGTTTTGTATTTTGTATCCATTCTTCTATTTCAACCAGAATATATTAAAATTATTTTGCCATTGCTAACTAAATATTACTTTCCTTTTATTAAAAAACCATGGGTTGAGTTATTTCAGTTTGGAACAGTTTTATTTATTCTTGCCATGATAATTGCATATCCATTTTTTTTAAAATATGATCGTTATCCTGCTTTAGGAAATCTTCTTTTTTTATCGTTGGTAGGCACATTTATTGCTGTATTGCTCTCAGGCGCACCTTGGTTTTATCATGTCATACCCGCATTTTCTTTTGCGAGTTTATTGTTGGTTTATTACACAAGCCATATCTTTCAACCCATCTTTAAAAAACCCATTTCTATAACGGATATATTTTTTTTAATTTTAGCGAATGCTGTAATATTTATATATCCTATACGGATATGGTATAAATTATTAATGATGCTTTTATCGGTTTATGCCTATGACTCGATTGTTGAGATGAAAGAGTATTTTTTATCAAAGCCAGGCAATTATTCTGTTACGTGTTTCGCTTTAACCACCTTGGATTGTTTTCCTTTGGTTTATCATATCAATGGTCGTTATGATGGACGCTTCCCCCTTTTTTGGTGGTTACATGGTTTAAATAATTTAGAGAAGCTAACCGATGGAAGAAAGCGATCGCAAATTGAAAAAAATAAAAATCATTTGATCAATGCAATTGCCAGTGATTTAAATCGTTATCAAACAAGATGGATTATTTTGGATAAAAAAATATTTAAAGCGGATCAAGAGAGTTTCATTCAGTATTTTTCGAAAAATGAAAATTTTAAAGAAGCTTTCAGTCATTACACCTACCGTACCATGATAAATGATCGAGAAATTTATGAGCGAAGCAATCCATCTTAAAAGTGCACTTAAGCATATTTGCGTGATTTACTTGGTTTTGATAAGTTATGCGTTTTTTACCTATTGCGGTTCACAAGCGCATTTGGCGGATTTTTTGCCTAAAAATTACCATTATCTGACAGAGGGTTTTTTATCAGGGAAGTTAAGTTTTCCATTTGCACCACCTCTCGAATTATCACAATTAAAAAATCCTTATGATTTTAGAGAAAATTATAATATTCAATTTCCAGACGGTGAATTTTTGCATCAAAAAGTGCATGATGCTTCTTACTATAAAGGAAAGTTATATCTTTATTTTGGACCCCTGCCGGTATTTCTTTTTTATCTTCCGAGTAAATTATTTTTAGGATATTATCTGAGTGATTATGTTGCGATATTTTTGTTTCTTTCATTGGGATTTATCTTTTGTTATGCGTTATTGATAAAAATACAAAAAACCTATTTTCCTCATCTTTCAGATTTTCAAATCATGCTAGCAGGTTTAAGTTTAGGGTTGGCGAATAATGCCCCTTTTTTATGCACGCGCGCGGCTTTTTATGAAGTTGCCATTGCTTCTGCATTTTTCATGTTAAGTGCAGCGCTTTTTTTTCTTTATCGAATTTTTCATGATCATTTTAAGATAAAAGATTTGATATTTTTTAGTTTATGTTTGGGCTTGTCTGCCAGCGGGAGACCGCATTTTGCATTATTATCTTTTATTCTTATCCCGAGTTTATGGATATATCTTTGTAAATATACAGACAAAAGTCAGCTTTTAGTTCGAGGTATTGCCTTGAGTCTACCCGCACTCTTCATTGGGTCGTTTTTGATGTTATATAACACGATGCGATTTGATTCTATTTTTGAATTTGGACATAATTATGAATTAGCAGCGAATTCAGGTCTTTCCAATCACATTGTCATCGATCCTTTTTTTAATTTACTCTATGAATTTTATAATTATTTTTTACGCTCTTTTGATCTTATTAATTCATTTCCTTATGTTTTTTTTCCTAATTTTTACGAGATAAGAATGGTGAATGATAAGGCATATGAGGCCACGGTTGGCTTTTTTAAAATATCACCCCTCTTGATGTTTTTGTTCTTTTTACCTTTTGTTATAAAATTTTATTCTCGTCACGAAAGTATTTTCTATCGTCCTTTATTGCATTTCATTAAATTTTTTGTGTTGATGACGGGGATTATCGTGTTATTTATTCTTTCCATCAAAGGGAGTAATTATCGCTACCTTTCTGATTTCAGTACATTTCTTGTTGAGCTTACGATCATTTCTTTTTGGTTATGTGAAAAATATGTAAGAAAAGATGTTTACAAGTTTTTCGAGGTTATTTTTGTCTTTCTTTGTCTATTAAGTATCTATATTGGTATGATTTTAGGTGTTTATTATATATTTCAATGGTATTATTTTGTGGGTTATAATTTTTCTAAAATCAATGAAGTGATGTTTTTCATATTTTCCTTTTTTTTATTCTTTGTCATAACAGGGTTATTGTTTCGAAAGCGAATGCTTTTTGCTAGAATAATATAATTAAGAGGCTTTACATGAAAAAATATTTTTTGACGGGGGGTGCGGGTTTTTTGGGCTCACATTTTGTGGACGTCCTTCTTGCAAATCAAGAAACGGAAAGAGTGACCATTTATGATAATTTTTCCTCTGGCAAGGAATCGCATTATCAACATCATTTAACTGATGCACGTTTCTCAGTCATCAAAGGCGATATCAAATCATTCGATGTGTTATGTGAGGCGATGTATGATCACACGACTGTGATGCATTTTGCCTCCAATCCTGATATTGCAAGAGCGATGAAAGAACCTCGCATTGATTTTGATGAGGGTATTTATCTTACCTATCAAGTTTTAGAGGCAATGCGTCATACGCGGGTGAAACATATCATATACACATCAGGAAGTGGTGTTTATGGTGAACTTGGGGAAACATACGCGAAAGAAAACGATGGGCCTTTGATCCCCATTTCAACGTATGGTGCCAGTAAACTTGCGGGAGAAGCATTCATTTCAAGTTATTGTCATATGTTTGGTATGAGCGCCTCTGTTTTTCGTTTTGCGAATATCGTGGGCCCGAGGCAAACCCATGGCGTTTGTTATGATTTTATTCGGAAACTCAGTCAAAATTCATCCCTATTAACGATCTTAGGAGATGGTTCACAAAGCAAATCTTATATTCATGTCGATGATGTGGTCTCCGCCGTACTGAAAGCGCAAGAACACCAAAAACCCTTTGAAATTTATAATGTTGCAACAGAAGACTATATTACGGTTCGAGATATTGCAGATATCACAGTTAACTGTATGGGATTAGAAAATCCTGTCGCGTATCAATTTACAGGAGGGGATCGCGGTTGGAAAGGTGATATTCCGATTGTTCGTTTAAATACAGAAAAAATCCGCGCGTTAGGTTGGACATGTCAAAAAAATTCAAGAGAAGCCATTCAGGATTCTGTTTTATCTCTGATTGTGGAGCTTTCATCATGATTCGTCATCCATTGGTTACCATTCTTATTCCCGCATTAAATGAAGAAATTACCATCGGTGAATTTGTCGATTGGTGTAAAGAGGGATTACAAAAAGCGAATGTGACCGGGCAAATTTTAATTGTGGATAGTTCAAACGATAAAACGGCAGAAATTGCATTGCAACATGGCGCTGAAGTATTAAAAGTACCTAAACGAGGCTTAGGTCGGGCATATATTGATGCCATTCCAGAGGTGCGAGGTCAATATGTCATTATGGGAGATGCAGATTTGACATATGACATGCGTTTTATAGATAATTTTATTGAAAAATTTAAAGAGGGGTTTACCTTTATTATGGGTTCACGATTTAAGGGTATAATTGAAAAAGGTGCTATGCCGCCTTTACATCGTTATTTTGGTATACCACTTACCAACTTTATTTTGAATAAAGTGCATGGATCACATTTTTCAGATATTCATTGCGGGATGCGCGGGGTAACGTTGGAAGCATTGAAGCGCATGCAATTACAATCGCAAGGTTGGCAATATGCTTCTGAAATGATTATCAAAGCTTTACAGCTTGATTTGAAATATACAGAGGTGCCAGTGATTTTTCATAAAGATCGAGAAGGACGTTTGAGTCATCATAAGCGTACCGGTTGGTATTCACCTTGGATGGCAGGTTTGGTGAATTTAAAAATGATTTTTTCAAGGAAAAATATTTAGTGTATTATTTGTCACGGACGAAAAATTTTTATTCCTATTTGACAATGTTATTTGTTGTGATCACCTATGCAGTTTTTGCTTATACAGCTGATGTGAGAGATGAATTTTTTAGTACAGCGCCTTTTAGTCGTTATCAATATTTAACCGAAAGCTTTTTAAAAAATCACGCGAATTTATTAATTCCCGTGCCACCGGAATATTTAAAAATATCGAATCCTTACGATTTTAAGCAATTTCGATCAATTAAACTTGCGGATGGCACATATTTTAAAAATCGATTGTGTGATGTTTCATTTTATAAAGAAAAATTTTATCTATATTTTGGCCCTCTTCCTGTTATTTTTTTCTATATACCTTTTAAATTAATTACAGGATTATATCCACCTGCACCGCTTGCTGTTTTCTTTTTCTTATCTTTAGGTTTTTGCATACAATATTTATTGTTACTACGAATAAAGGAAGACTTTTTCAAGGACATTTCTGAATCACACATGGTGCTTGCGGGATTTATCATGGGGTATGCGTGGCCATTATTATTTACGATTGCGATAGCAAACTACCTTGAGACGCCCATCTCGGCGGCTTATTGTTTAATGAATATGGCCTTATTTTATCTTTATAAAATATTTAAAAATCATTTTCAGAATAGGGATTTATTTATTTTTAGCATGTGTTTGTCATTATCGGTTGCAGGAAGACCATATTTCGCATTGATTTTTTTGTTCTTGTGTCCATGGCTTCTCTATAAAATATATAGAAATAAAGATAGAATAATGATTTCCAGTTTGTGTGTAATTTTTCCTGCTGTCTTCATTGGTTCTTTATTAGCAGTTTATAATTATGCGCGATTCGATTCAATTTTTGAATTTGGACAAAGGTATCAACTTCTAGGGGGTGATGATCATGGTCTTTATCAAGGACTTTTTCAATTAAAAAATATGATGAGCAATATAGTGTTAGGGTTTTATAATTATTTTATTCGTCCTGTTTCAGTGAATTCGCTCATTCCATATATTGCCATGTTTTATGAAGCAAAAATTGCAAAAAATTATTATTTTTATGATGATAGTGCAGGTTTATTTCTGACAAATCCATTTATTTTATTTGTCTTATTATTTCCTTTCATGATTCGTTTTTATTTTAAGAATAAAAAGTATTTGTCATTACGCCCTTTATTATGGTTTTTGATCTTTTTAAGTTTTATTTCATTGATTATTATTGGCTTTATTTTATCCATTAATTTTGGTTCTCGACGATATGTGATTGATTTTTCTCCTTATTTAATCATGCTCTCAATAATAACAGTATGGCTTTCAAAAAATTATTTAAGTTCGCAAATTTTTAAAATCTTGAATCTCTTTTATGTGATAACCGGCATCTTAAGCATTTATATAGGTTTTTGGATCGGTGCTTTTACGAAACCTTTATATAACACAACGTTGAATTTTTATTTTTTAGCACACAGGATTTCCATTGATCTTAATTATGTTGTTTTTTATTCTTTGTTGATCATACTATTATTTGCCATTGTCCCAAAAGGTTTGGCTTTTTTAAGATCGAGGTTTCAGAACGGCAATCAATTGCCAACCCCAAAGTGAATTTGATAGATTAAATTTAAAAAGCATTTGAAAAATTTTTGCAATGGTCTTTTCGATATGTGAAAGAGAAGTTTTTTTACTGTCTGAAATGAGACGTTTGCCACGTAAAATAATCAAAAATTTATAGAGATTAAAGAATGGAAAACCTGATTTAAAAACATTCTCAACCATAAAACCTGCGCTTTCTATAAGTATTTTTAATTCATTTTTAGTAAAGTGCTTTCGATGTCCAATATGTTTATCAAAGGCTGAGCGAGGACCACTGGGCACAGTAATAATCATCCGCCCGTTATTTTTTAGAAATTTTTTTGCATTCTTTAAAAATAATTCAGGTTCATCAAGATGCTCTAACACTTCTGTACAAATAGCGACATCTACCGAGTTAAATAAATCATCAGGAATTTTTTTGATAGTTAAAATGTTCATCGCATAAAAGTTGACAGTCGGATTTGTCTTTTTCGCTAATTCGATACCTTTTTCACTCATATCTATGCCTGTGATCATAGCTTTAGGAAAATGCGTGATAAGGTGTGATACAAGTTTTCCGGGTCCGCAGCCTATGTCAAGTAAATGAAAAGATGAATTTTTAAAAGCATGCATTTGATTCAAAATGAGGTTTTTTCGATAATCGTTCGCAGGGTTCAATGAGGAGGCAAGTGAAAAATCATCCCAATGTTGATCCCAATTATCCTGTTCATTCATGAGGGACTACTCACACTTCCTGTGTTAAATATTTTTTTGCTGAATGTAATATGTTTATGTAACAAAAAATTGGGTATTAACATGAAAGCAGTCGTAATAATACGAGCATATAAAGCATTCATGACAAATAGTTTGATGAATGCAATTAACCCCATGCTCATTAAAAGAGAAATAATTGCCATCATAAAATAAATAGAAAATTGTAAACCGATTTGTTTAGAACGGCATTTAAAAGTGATAATTTTGTTTGCGATATAATGAAATGAACCTGCAAGGGTATAGGACATCATTAATGCTATTTCATAATGAAAACCAAACTTTGTGGAACTGACCCAAAAAGTGGTCCAATCGATACTTGTCGAAATAAGCCCAATAAAAAAATAGGGAAGAAACTCATTTAATTGAATAATTTGAGGTATTTTCATATGATTCTATTTATACAAAAAATCAGCTAAAATAGCAACTTTTGTTTTCGGGGTCTTAGCAGATGCGGTACGTGTATTTAGATTATGCGGCGACAACGCCCGTTGATCCACGCGTCATAGAAAAAATGCTTCCTTTTTTTAGGGAGCATTATGGAAATCCTTCATCCGTTCATGCATTAGGTAAAATGGCAAAAGATGCCATTGAAAGTGCACGATATGATGTGGGCCAATTGATTCATGCAGAAGCCTCTGAAGTGATTTTCACATCCGGTGCGACGGAGGCGAATAATTTGGCTCTAAAAGGGGCGGCGTCTCTTTACCAATCGAAAGGCAAGCACATAATTACCCTGAAGACAGAGCATCTTTCTGTTCTGGATACTTGCCGTGAACTAGAAAAACAAGGGTTTGCCGTGACTTATCTCACGCCCGAAAAGAATGGGATATTATCTATCGAAAAGTTCGAGGCGGCATTAAGAAAAGACACGATGCTTGTTTCCCTGATGCATGTCAATAATGAAACGGGCGTTATTCAAGATATCGAAAAAATTGCAAATATCACATCACAACGCGGTATTTTATTTCATACCGATGCGACGCAAAGTGTAGGAAAAATCGCTCTTGATGTCACAAAAATTCCCGTGGATTTGCTATCTTTTTCTGGACATAAAATATATGGGCCGAAAGGGATAGGTGCATTATATCTTCGACGCAAACCTCGAGTGCATGTCGCAGCGCAATTACACGGTGGCGGACAAGAACGGGGCATTCGCTCAGGCACGTTGCCTACACATCAAATTGTAGGTTTAGGAGAAGCCTGTCGTATTCTCAAAAATGAGCGAGCGGAGCTTGAACAGCATTTACAAATATGTCGGGAAAAATTTTTAAAAGGGTTACATAGTATCTCATTTAAGGTGAACGGAGATATAGAGAAATGTTTTCCGGGCATTTTGAGTATTTCTTTCGAACATTGGAAAGCAAGAGATTTAGTAGAAAGATTGAAAACACTCGCTTTTGGAATAGGGTCTGCCTGTCTTTCAAAGGGGACAGAACCTTCTCATGTATTAAAGGCGCTGGGTTTAGCGGATAGTCAATGTGCGAATACGATACGGGTTTCTTTTGGCCGGTTCACAACATTGGATGAGATTGATTTTGCGATTGATCAATTTACCGCGAGGGGATAGAGCGCTTACGATTTTTTGATTCCTCTCAAGCATTTTTCAATCAATTCAGATTTTGAATAAACGTTAAATTTCGCTTTAATATTTTCTAAATGATATTCCACAGTACGTGATGAAATTTTTAATAATGCGCCTATTTTTTTTGCTGAATATCCGGAGAGAATATTTTCTAAAACTTCTCTTTCACGTAAAGATAAATGAATGTGCGCAGGAATAGAATGGCGATAATATAAATGAGAAAAATGATTTAATAAATTAAACTCTGCCATTTTTGTTAAAAAGTTTGCAATTGAATTTATTTTTAATATCGCTGAGCATCCCATGAGACCAATCAATTTACTTTGCCCATCATACAAAGGTACTTTAATGGAAATGGCATGGATAGAAAAATCATCTTTACGAACACCCATTTCTTCAATAATTTGAATATTTTTATGGATTAAAACATTTCTATCATTTTTTATTAATTTTGTGGCAAATTCGTCGGATGTGATACTATGCGCTGTTTTTCCTAAGCAATCTTTTTCTGAGTTTAACGAGGCCATTTCAAAAAGCGTATCGTTTGCTTTTTGCAACTCGCTTTGCGTATTATGAAAATAAACTGAGAACGGTAATTGTAGTAATTGTTTTACCGAGCAACCCAGATTAAACCCATGTGAATGGGGTTTTATGCGATGATTTGGGCGAAGTAACTTTACTCCGTTAATACAACGAATGAGTTGAAATTCATCGCTAATATCCAGCAACTTTGACATAAAAAATGCATCTGGTGTAATTATTGATATGAATATATTAGCATTTTTCAATAAATTGTACAATATATGGACGATAAGATTTTTTTAAGTTGATGAATATTTTGACAATTTTTTTGTATCTATTTACCCCCTTTGAAAAAGGGGGTCGACGAGCGCAGCGAGGCGGGGGGATTTTTGACCCGTTACTAACCAAATAATGTTTTACGTTGTGTTCCTTGAGTGACATTTTTCGGAGCGATTCTTTTTTCTTTTTCACGTTCTACTTGTTCTAATTTTGAAGCCAATTCTAATTGCGTCTCTTGTGTCTGACGTTGCATGAGCGTTAATTCATGAAACATTTGTATCATCTGTCCTGGTGTAATCATTTCGTGAGAAGATATAGGAAGGTTAGGTGACGCAAGTGTTTGCATTTGATCCCCAGCGCTGAGGTCATGTGAATGATCTTTCATAATAGATTTTAATTTTTCAATTTCCTTTTGTTGGTCCTCAATTTGTTTTTTACATTGCTCTAGCTCATTTCGCGTTTCCTTTAGTTCATCTCGCGTCACGTCAGTTTTAGGAATGATGTTTTTAGCATCTTTAACCGATGTGGGAGATGTTTTTGAAGGAATGACTAATTTTAATGATTGTCGCAAAGATTTTTCATATTCTATCCCCAATATATTCTTTAATAATTGATCCAGCAAATAGGAAGCATAACATTCTTCATTGATTTTTGTATGAAATTCATCCCAATTTTTTGCGGCATTATCTAAAATTTTTCCTGCATCATAATAAGCAAGCAACTCCTCAGGTGTTAATTCTAATCCTGATTTTGTTGCACTTAGATCAATAGCTTTTAATTTTAGATTTTTTATGATATCACTGTCTGATGTTATCAAATCTGTGGTGCGCGCCAAAGCTAATTTGCGTGCCAACTGTCTTACTATCCAGCGCATAAGTTCAGGATTTTGAAAGATATTTGCAATTTGTGTATGATAACGAATTTTCATTGTTTCCAATGCAAAATCAGCGCACATCGTAACTCCTTCAACTGTGCTACGTAATGTCGACCCAATAAATGGTGCTAATCCGAAAGTAACACTTGCGAGATGCGCCGCTTGTTGTGCTTGATTTGGCTTAGGTTGTGCAAGATGCGATGCTAATATAAATGAACCTAAAATTAAATGCGATAATCTTTCTTCCATCTTTTTTGATATTTTATCAGTTCACTACTTTTAGGGTGCGTATTAATCGTCTCTTGCTCTGCTTTTGTTTCTGGCAAGTCTGGCAAAACAGGTATAGAAGAAATTGATTTTTCAAGCTTTATTAAACTTTCTGTAATGTCATTTATTTGCTTAAGCACATACGCACTGATATTTTCTTTATCCACATGTTTAGGAAAACTCGCGGATATCATGAGATCAGTTTCAGTCGACACTAATTCAGAAATCTTATTTATTAAACGCGCTTTGTCATCGGATGATGTTGTCAAATTTATGAGTTGCTGTAAAGCGGGAAGATTTGATGCATTTTTTTCTAAAAGACTCAACATTTCAATCATTTTTAATCCCTCTTTTTGATTGAAATGAGATAAAATGCGCATGGTTTCACATTGTTCATTTGTCAATTTAGAGGCGATGACGAGTGGTGAGGTATTATCAACCTTTTTATCTTTTTTTATTGAGGATTGTTGCAGCCGTTGCAGCATGTCGTCCATATCTTTAATTTGTCGATTTACTCCCTGATCTAATCGTAATTGTTCCCTCTTTTGTTGCTCTATTCGTAATTTTTCGTCAAATTGTTGCCTTTTTTGTTCCTTTATTTGTAATTGTTTCTCAGCGTGATAGATGGAAAAGTGTACCGTTAAATCACAAGTCTCTATTTGTAATTTATCATACGTTAATGAATGTACACTTAAATCGAAATCTACTTCCAGATGTAATCTTTCTCCCCAAACACCTTTCAACATCGTGGTGAGTTTTGGATTATTTTTTAATTTAAGGAAATTTAAGTTTGGACATTCCCAAGCGGAAGGAGGTAAAACACCTAAGCCCGTATTTGCAAAATATTTTAAATTCGGAAGATTTGTTAAACCGAGTTTTTGTAATCGCGATAATGTATTAAAAGTAATTTTTTCAAAGTTCACTCTGTCAATCAGTAAGTACTCAATATTCTTAAAGTTAATATGTAATTCAGAGAATTTTCCTCTCCATGAATAAATCGTTAATATCGAAGGGTCGCAATATTTTTCGAGCAACGCCAGCATGCGATGCGTTACGCTAATCAAATCAATCCGCAGGCTAGAGAAATGCTTAAATTTGCCAAGCCTCGTCTTTAAAAATTCATTCTTCTCTAAGAATGTCTCTTGTAAGAATTTTTCTAGCTGATCCAGTTTAATTTTTTCTTCTTTTGCATCAAAGCCTTTAGGGCATTGAATAGTTAATATATTTTTTTCAAAAGTGATAAATTCAGGTTCTCTGCGTTGCATAAAATCCACCTCTCGTTAATAAATTATATGTGTATTATACTTGTTGTTTTTTTATTCGAACCTCGTAAAATTTACGAGGTTATTATTTGATTATTTATTGATCAATTG
>JABDEF010000019.1 GCA_013287235.1 Gammaproteobacteria bacterium | reverse complement strand
ACCGCGCATCTCAATGCGATGAATACGCTATCCATGGAACGACCTTGGAATCTCAGTTTTTCTTATGCACGCGCTTTGCAAGAATATCCTATGAAAATTTGGCACGGCGAATCTAAAAACGCCAATGCTGCAAAAGACGCTTTTTATTTACGCGCGCAACTCAACAGTCTTGCTGCCATGGGGAAATATAATCCCGCCATGGAAAAAGAAAAGTCCGTTGCGTAAAAATCCCAACTGTCGACAACAAATGGAATTTGAGTCATGACAATTACTGTTATAAATACGCTCGATGCAAAGGAACAATTTGCGGACTTGATCACACGGGTTTCGCATAAAAAAGAACGCATCATTTTAACTCGTCGCGGGAAAGAAATCGCGGCGATCATACCTTTGGAAGATTTAGAACTTTTACAAGAATCGCAAGATAAACATGATTTAACAAATGCGATGGAAGCCTTAAAAGAAGCGAGAAACATTGGAACGATTACACTCGATCAATTAAAGGAAGAAGTAGGTTTTTAAAGTGACGAAACCCTATCATGTAAAAATTGCACCGAAAGCCCACAGCCAAATCAAAAAGCTTTCCTCCAAACATCGAAAAGTCGTAATTCGACTTGCTGAAGCGTTGAGTATTAATCCACGCCCGCCGGGTTCTAAAAAAGTCGGTGGTATGACAGGGCTTTATAGTGAAGAAGTAGAGCATTTGCGGTTGATTTACAAAATTGAAGATCAGGAAATTATTTTATTACTTGTCAATTCAATCACTTAACATTCGCTTCTTGATATTACTTATAAAATATGTAATACTTTAAAATAAAAGTATTACTAATTATTAAGAGGTAACCATGAAATCATCTTCTCTTACATCAAAAGGCCAAGTCACCATCCCTCACGAATTACGAGAAGCTTTACAATTACACCCCGGCGATCGATTAGGTTTTGAATTAGTCGATAATAAGATTTTCATTTTTAAACAGACCAATGATATCTCGCACGCTTTTGGTATGTATAAAGTCAATAAAAAAATCACAGATGCAGATATACAAAAATCGATTGAAAAGGGATATGTAGATGATAGCGATTGATACCAATATTGTTGTTAGAATTTTTGTGGATGATCTTAATACTACACAGGTGACAGCAGCGAGGAACTTAGTCAAAAAAGCAAAAACCATTTATCTCACACAAATCGTTTTGGTTGAAATGGTTTGGGTACTTTCACGCGCTTATGAATTAAATAAATCGCAAATATTCTCCATACTAGGGGAGATACAAAATAATGTTGCATTTTCTGTAGAAAATGAAAAACAATTTTCTGAAGCAATTTCCCTGTATAAAGAATATAACACAGATTTTTCTGATTGCATGATTCTCGCGCAAGTCAAAGAAATAGGCCTTAAACAAATCTACAGCTTTGATAAAAAATTTCAAAAAATCAAAGAAGTGATAAATCCCGCTTAAGTACCTTTGTCATGCCAGCGAAAGCTGGCATGACAGAAATTTGAGTTTCGCAACAGCTACCATATATGTTCTCAATTTGCATTTAAACCAGTTACGATAGTTGATTTTTTTTGCAATTTATTTTATTATGCGTTTTTAATAATCTTCCTGCAAATGTGGAAAAATGAACCAGATGTCTGACCACATTGCTAGGATAAATATACGAGGAATCAATTATGCTTGGCACAAGACTCACTCATACTGATACAGAAAAAAAAATTAATGGAATAATAGAAAAAATTGAAAATGTAGGCTTCGGTATTTTAGAGGATTTCTCAGAATTAAATGATGAGGAGAAAAAAGAATTAGGCAAAAAACTGAGTACTTTCAGTTATTCCTTCTCTAAACAAATTGGTTATACAGGTTTGCAACTTTTACTAGACAGGGGATATGATTCACCTGAATTAATTCGCTATGTGATTCAAGCGATTGAAAAGGCTTTGGAAACCTCTGCTTTTAAAGAACCCAATTCTTCTGACCTATTAAATTGTTTATTTCATCCCGCTAATCAAGGCATGCAATTTCAAAAAGATATATTAAAATTGCTTATAGAGCATTTTAATAGGATTTCTTTAGATTCTTTTGAGATGCCCTATAAGGTTATTGAAAAAGCTATGGAATCTGGTTCAGATGATGCAGCATTGGAGTTAATAAATCGTTCCTGGAAGATATTAAAAGAGTTAAAGAACTCAAATAAAACTCAAGAAAAGATAAACACAATTTCAAAATTGCTAATTATAACTTGCAATAGTAAATTCAGAAAACCTCGATGTGTCAGGAGATTAGTTGAATTAGGCGCAACATTGCCAGTCAACTATGATAACGCTTTCCTTCGTCTTCAATTTGATCAATCCTCTTCACCTGTAAACCCACCTGGATTAGGAAGCACTACAGGCAGTTTTAGTTTTGCCTCCAATCAGCAGGTCACTGCTTTTTCTTCCAGTGGTTCTAGCTCGTCCAGTGATCAAAATAAAGGGTCAAATGCTTTGCAAAATAATAAGGTTTGATGACTGAGAAGCTAGGGCTCTAAGGAATACCTATGCACTTTTTCCATAGCGCTTCTGCAGCTCAACATTGATTTCGAACACATTAATCATTTTTTCTCCCCATAATCCCATCATGGGGGCCGTCGCATATTGCTGTAACAATGGTTCGATTTCAAGACGTACTTCATTGGGATGACGTTTTAGTTGATTGGCCCAAGCTGTCGCCACACGATCGAGTTGAAACAGCGCATTTGCGAGAGAAATATGTGGATCCAATCCTGATGCCGATGTTGTAACTAAATCTCCCGGTACATCTTGAAATACCACATCAGGATGCGCCTCCCGCCACATATCGAAAAAAATCGATTGAATTTCAGGTCCCTTATCGATCAATGTCAGAGATGCATTCTGAATGACAGGAAATTTTCCTGGATTTTTCTTTGATAATTCATCGAAAAATGCAACGACTAATTGTTCCGATGTAAGAGAATTATAGTTTGTATACTCTTTCGCCCATTGATTGAGGTAATTCGACCGTGCAGCATCGGCGGTCACCCATGCATCCGCAAGCGAGGGATGTGCCTTTGCCCATAGGGCAGCGGTATTCGGTTGTTGTTGAAACCATTGTTCAATATCGCCTTGTACGGGTTTTCCATTTTGATATTTCACGATGGGGCCGAGTGTGCGTGCGACTCTTTCGCGTAACATTTTATTGGATGCGGCAAGTGCGGATGCGCTCGAGGCACTGGCATCATAGGAAGCAGCCGAGGGCCTTGGTTGAAAATATTCTTCTTTCGTGAAAGCTTGCGCAATTAAGAGAGAGCCCACAGGTTTTTGATGTGAGTCATAGAGAATACTACCATTTGATTGAAAGGGAAAAATCGTTTGACCGATGATCCATAATGCGAAAGGATAAATACCGCAAATGATTATAAGAAGTGTTATGAATAGAAAAATGCTTTTTGATAATATCGTGATTGTCACCCAAACACCCCCATCCTAACCTTCCCCCGCACTTCGTGGGGAGAAGGAATTAACTCACCCATTCCAAACTTACCATAATAAGATCAATCAATTTAATCCCAATAAAAGGCACAATGACACCACCCAACCCCCAAATCAGTAAATTTCTGCGTAAAAGCGCATCCGCGCCTAGTGGACGATACTTTAATCCCATGAGTGCAACAGGAATCAATACCGGAATAATTAACGCATTAAAAATCACCGCCGATAAAATCGCAGAAGTGGGCGAATGCAAATGCATGATATCAATCACTCGAAGCCATGGTAGCGTACTTGCGAATAATGCTGGAATAATCGCAAAATATTTTGCAACATCATTTGCAATCGAAAAAGTTGTGAGCGCACCGCGCGTCATCAATAATTGTTTTCCGATTTCGACCACTTCAATGAGCTTTGTGGGATCGCTATCTAGATCCACCATATTCGCAGCTTCTTTTGCCGCTTCCGTTCCCGCATTCATCGCAACTGCCACATCTGCTTGCGCTAAGGCTGGCGCATCATTCGTGCCATCACCCATCATAGCGACCAATTTTCCTTCTGCTTGTTGCTTTCGAATGTACTCCAGTTTATGTGCAGGCGTTGCCTCTGCCAAATAATCATCGACACCCGCCTCCGCTGCAATTGCTGCCGCCGTTCTCGGATTATCGCCTGTAATCATAATGGTGCGTAATCCCATGTTGCGAAGACGTGCAAATCGTTCATGAATCAATGGTTTTAAAATATCTTCCAACACAATCACGCCAAGAATTTTTGTTTCCTCGGCGACCACCAAAGGTGTCGATCCTTTTATCGCAACACGATCAACCATGGCATTTAAATCATCGGGAATATCACCATTTTGATTTTTGACAAATTGAATAATCGCATCCGGTGCACCTTTTCGAATATGTTTTCCATCGGGTAAATCAATACCGCTCATACGTGTATGCGCAGAAAACGGAATAAATGTCGATTTTTCTGGAATGCGGATTTTTTTCCGTTCATTCCTTTCAAAAAGTTTTAAAATACTTTTTCCTTCTGGCGTACTATCTGAAAAAGATGCCATCGCAGCAGCCATACCCACTTCTTCTTTTGTGACAGAGCCCACAGGTAAAAAATCAGAAGCACTCCGATTGCCTATGGTAATGGTGCCCGTTTTATCTAAAAGAACGACATCCACATCACCGGCCAGCTCAACCGCTTTCCCACCCCGCGCAAGAATATTCGCTTGCAGCGCACGATCCATGCCAGCAATACCAATTGCCGCAAGGAGTGCGCCGATCGTCGTTGGAATCAAGCAAACCAATAATGCAATTAAGGTGGGTACATCCGTCCCTAAACTTTGTAAAGGTGTGGTTAATCCCAAATAACTCGTCATATATTGTTCGACATAAAAAGAAATAGGCCAAAGTGGCACGACAACCATTAAAAAAATCAGGGTAAATGCCGATAAAACTAATGACACAGCAATTTCATTGGGACTTCGGTTTCGGATGGCACCTTCCACTAATGCAATCATGCGATCAAGAAAAGAGTCTCCTTTACTTCCTGTGATTTGAATAATAATGCGATCAGATAACACTATCGTGCCACCGGTCACCCCTGAACGATCACCACCCGCTTCGCGAATCACGGGTGCAGATTCGCCAGTAATCGCAGATTCATCGATATAAGCCACCCCTTCAATGATTTCTCCATCCCCTGGGATCATCTGTCCTGCAGATACAACAACCTTACACCCACGTTGTAACACAGCAGACGAGACTTCTTCTATTTTTTTTCCTTTTAAACGGTACGCTTTTGTATCTTGACGCGTGCGTCTTAACGAATTTGCTTGTGCTTTTCCGCGTTCTTCTGCAAGCGCCGTTGCAAAATTGGCAAATAACACCGTTAAGAAAAGCCAGATATCTAAGGCAATAAAATATGTTAAAGACACTTCTGTGATTTTAACACCTGCGAGCATTCTCAAAATATAAAGAAAAATAAGTATTGTCCCGATTTCTACAACAAACATAACGGGATTTTTCCATTGCATATCGGGACGAAGCATCACAAATGCGCGCTTTAATGCAGGAAGCGTGGTTTCTTTTTCAAATAAATCACGGCGTTTTAATCGGCGCACAGAAGCTTGCTGAGTCATGTATATGATTCCTTAAAACGGCATCGGCCCTAAATGTTCCGCGAGAGGCCCTAACACTGCAACGGGCAAAAATAACAATGCGCCGACAATGATAATGGTTCCCAACAAAAGCACACCAAATGTGATGGTATCGACGCGTAATGTCCCCATGCCGAAGGGGCTAGATTTCTTTTGACCGAGAAAAGCAGCCATCGCGACCATCGCAATCATTGGCATAAAACGACTTAAAATCATGACCAATCCCGTCGCAATATCCCAGTAAACGGCTTCAGGGGCAGGATTGGGATTATTCCAAAACCCATACGTCACTTGTAACCCATCAAACGCAGATCCATTATTCGCAGATGCCGATGAAAATTGATAAAGGCTTTGTGAAAAGCCATGGGCGGCTGGATTACTAATCGCATGCATTCCCCAAACCGTGGCCGCAAAAAGCCCAGCGGGCAGTAAAATCATGAAAGGATGAATGAGTAAACCAATGATTGCCAATTTCACTTCGCGCACACCAATTTTTTTACCTAAATATTCGGGTGTCCTTCCCACCATCATCCCTGCCAAAAAAATCCCCATGATGACAAACATCAGCATATTAATCATACCAACGCCTTTCCCGCCAAAAATACAATTTAACCACATCCCCACCATGGGCGATAAAGCAGCCAAGGGATTTAAACTGTCTCCCTCTGCATTAACAGCACCACAAGTCACATCCGTCGTTAACGCAGCAAACGTGGCACCCGCAGATGTTCCAAACCGCATCTCTTTTCCTTCTAAATTTCCTAAATGTTGATCCAGAGGTAAAGCTGAAACCGCGGGAACAATCACAGGTGCTTTTAGATTTGGAATGGAATAGGTTTTTTCCGCATGCGCTGTTAATCCTGGATTAGGTTTTTCTGTGTCATAATGAATTGTCCAAATCACTGTCCCCGCCATGAAAATCAGCATCACGATATAAATCACCGTACTATGCCGTATTTGACGAAGCATGCGCCCATACATGAGTACGAGTGCAAAAGGAAAAATCATCATCGCAAGGGTATTAAAAAAATTGGATAATGCAGTCGGATTTTCAAAAGGATGCGCTGAGTTCATCCCATAAAATCCACCACCATTCGTACCCAACATTTTCATCGCTTCAAAAGCGGCAACAGGGCCGAGAACAATCTCTTGCTTCGTTTGCTCGAGTGTCATGACTGGATACACACTTTTAAAAGTCATGGGAGTTCCCTGCTGCATAAAAATAATTGCAAATATAAATGCAATAGGCACAAATAAATAAATTATCACACGCCATAGATCAACAAAAAAATTCCCAACATGTGCATCACTTCTAAGCGCACGAATAATCGCTGTCAACGCACATAAACCGATCGCTGCTGAAATAAAAAGATTGGTGATTCCAAAAAAGATTTGACTAAAGTTCGACAAATGTTGATCACCGGCATAATGTTGTAAATCCGTATTTGTCATAAAAGAGGCAACGCTATTAAAAATGGCGCTTGGCGCAAGCAATGTTTTCCCATCGGGATTGAGCGGTAACCATGGTTGTAGCGCTAATACGACATAACTAAACACAAAAAGCAGCGTATTAAAAATTAAAAGTGAAAAAAGATATTCCTTCCAACTCTGCGGGCCGCTATCTAATCGCCTTTCAAACCAGGCAAAAAGAGATAATGGTTTATATTGCCCATCCATTATCCATGCCAAATAACGACTGAGTGGAATAGAAATGAAAATCGCCGCCAAAAAAAGAGCTAAGGGTAAACTCCAAATTTGAACAAACACTTAAAACTCCTTTTTAAAACCATTCCGGGCGAACCAAGGTCACAACTAAATAAATAAAAGTTAAAATAACCAGCACATCCGTTAAATAGATCATGTGCATTCCTTAGATTTTGTCACACGCTTCCACAAATAAAATACAAAGTAACATGGCGAAAATCCCAAGCAAAAACATAGCCGGTAGCCAAAGATAGAGATTCATGAGATGTTTTCCTATTTAGAGAGATATTCAATCATAAGTAAATACATAATACTAGAGCTAGTACTCCGTCAAATAAGTTTTTCCGGATGCAAAGAAATCACTTCGTCAATCCAGAAAGCTTTTCTGGATTGCTTCATCCCGCGGGACGACGAGAATATGCTCTTACTTTGGTCAATATCATATATTTCGTCATTTATTTATCACTTATTTTTGACTGTTTTAATTTATAATATAATTATCAGTCTATTTCTATCTAAAACGGGGATCCAAAAAAATGAAAATTCTCGTTGCAGACGATTCACGAACAACGCTTGCGCTCATTACTGAATCCTTAAAAAAAATGGGACATATCGTTATTCCCGTCAACGATGGATTCAAAGCCATTGAAGCATATAAAACCCAAAATCCTGATTTGATTATTTTGGATGTGATTATGGAAGGGATGGATGGGTTTGAATGCGCAAAACGGATACGTAGCATTGATAAGGAAAATGAAGACTGGATTCCAGTTATTTTTTTGAGCGGAGCCGTAGATGATGAAAATATTGCAAAAGGTATTGATGCGGGTGGTGATGATTACTTAACAAAACCTTTTAGTGAGCTGACCCTCGCTTCAAAAATAAAAGCCATGCAACGCATTTCTGATATGCGTAAAAAACTGTATAAAACCACCCAACAATTAAAAATACTCTCATCCACTGATCCACTCACAGGCCTTAATAATCGTTTAAAATTTGAAAATACCCTGCGGATAAAAACAACAGAAGCGAGAAACAACAATAAAGCGATCGCGTTATTATTTTTAGATCTCGATAATTTTAAAACAATCAATGATACTTTAGGTCATCAGATGGGAGATCTATTATTACAACAAGTTGCCGATCGTTTGAAGTCTTGCCTTAAGTCAAAAGATTATATTGCACGTCTCGGCGGTGATGAATTTGCCATTATTCTTGAAGATCTGCAAAACATGAAAATGGTAAACGAGATTGCTCAAAAGATGATTTATATTATAGATCAACCTTATAAGTTGGAAAATGATCAGGTGACTGTTGGTGCAAGTATTGGCATTGCTTATTATCTTCCTAAATCCGATGAAACAATTACAGAATCAGAATCTTTGTTAATGAATGCAGATATTGCCATGTATCACGCTAAAGAGGTAGGACGTAATAATTATCAATTTTACACAAAAGAACTCCATGCAAAACATCACGAACAAGTCGATTTAAAAAATAGCTTAAAACATGCGGTGAAAAAAAACGAATTATTTATAAAATATCAACCTGTTTTCGACCTAAATACAAAAAAAATTCAACGTATTGAAGCGTTAGTGCATTGGTTGCATCCTAAATTGGGAATCATTCCCGCCGCTGTTTTTGTTCCCATGGCAGAAGAGTTGGGACTGATTGATGAAATTGAAAAAAATGTTATCGAACAAGTTTGTCGGGAAGCTTCCAAATGGTTGAGTGCGGGGCTCACCCATTTTAAAATATCCATCAATATCTCACCCCGAGAATTATTAAAAAAAGAGTTTCCTATAAATATTTTAAAAATTCTTGAAGAAACGCATATACCTGCTTCTTGCATTGAATTTGAAATAACTGAAACATCTGTTTTAACCTATTGTGAATTATCTCAAGAAATTATCAACAAAATACATGAAATAGGTATAGGTATTGTACTTGATGATTTTGGCACAGGATTTTCTTCTATCACCCATTTAAAAAAATTACCTATTAATGGTGTTAAAATCGATAAAGTATTTATCAATGATGCGCTTCTTGATTCTAATAGCAAAATGATTGTGAAATCCATTATTTCATTTTGCAAAAACTTACAGATTGACGCTATTGCCGAAGGGATAGAAACGGAAGATCAATTAAAACTATTAATTCAACTAGGATGCCCACAAGGACAAGGATATCTATTAAGTAATATCTTAAATAATGAAGAAATAACAGCGCTTTTAAAAAAGGAAGAGGTTGTCAACGAACTATCATAAAATTTATGGATGTGAGGTAAAGGGGATTGCATATGAATAAGGATGTGGAAAAAAATATAAATATTTTACACTTCATATTGCAAGGTATCCATTTATGCATTCATTTAAGTGTTGTTGAAAAAATATTTCCCTTAACTTTTATCGAAAAAATACCTTATAGTCCAAATTATTTAGTCGGTGTGATGAATTTTTCTGGTAAAAGTATCCCCGTCATTGATTTAGCATTGCGACTCAGTTTAGAACGTAAACATTTCTATTCATTAGATACGCCCATTATATTATGTGATCATCAATCTCATCAGACAGGTGTGATTGTTGATGAAATTATAGGTCTTGCACAAGTTAAACAAGATCAATTACAAATGCATGAGGATTTTCAGGGAGACAAATCATCGATTTTAGGTGTGATCCGCTCAAATGATGATTTAATTTTAATGTTAAACATGGATGCCGTATTAAAAATAAACTTAAGATCTGAAAAAAACTCAAATAAACTCAAATTAACTCCATTGATAGGAAGTTAAAATGAATTCATTACCAACAAAAACAGAATCGATAATTGATATGAAAAATTATCAAGAAGAGTTAATAAAATTAATTAGACATCGTTTTGGAATAAAAATTCATGGATCTCAAATAAAAGAATTAAATAAAATCATTATAGATGCTTGTCAAAAATTTTTCTGTGAACCTGAATGTTACATAAACCTATTGTCTGAAAGTAAAGACGGCTGCCTCATCCTTGAAGATTTAATGTCAAGAATAACTGTGGGTGAAACATACTTCTTTCGTGATAAACATCAAATGAAATTGCTACAAGAAAGAATTTTACCCACTATTATTAAAAAGAAAAGAAATGAAAATAATTTGAGTTTAAGAATTTGGAGCGCAGGGTGTGCAACAGGTGAAGAAATATACACGATAGCGATTATCTTGACGGAGCTACTTCCTGATATAAAAAAATGGAAACTTCAGCTACTCGGTACAGATATTAATACTATTGCATTAAAAAATGCTTCGAAAGGATCTTATAATGAATGGTCAATGCGCTCCATCAGTGACTATTATAAAAAAAATTATTTTCAAAAAGATAACAACCATCGATATGCTATTTTAGAAAAAATACTTCCTCTTGTTGACTTTGACTATCTTAATTTAAATGACAATACCTATCCATCCATATTTAATGGCACGAATGCGCAAGATTTAATTATTTGTCGAAATGTCCTGATATATTTTAACGAAGAAAATATTCAACATATCATGAAAAGATTTAGCGCGTGTCTTATCGAGGGTGGCTATTTGTTACTGGGTTCTTCAGACCCAATCTACATCAAAGAGGCAAATTTATCTTTTATTGATAGTTCTCTCTTTATGCATAAAACCATAGAAAAAACTACTATTCATCAAGAAAAAAATCATATCATCAATCCAACCATTGCAACCACTAAAGAAATTAAAAATAAAGTCAAAGAAAAGACACCTCTACCCGTCAGTGCAAAGTTAGCGCCCGAGATAACTGACGAGATAATAACTTCTTATATCAAGAATGGCTGCTTCCAAGAAGCATTAAAAGCCATTGACCTTTACGAAAATTCGCATAAACAAAACCGTGTGTTTGTATTAAATTCGAAAGCAACCATATTAGCTAACTTGGGAAATCTGGATGAAGCAATTAAGCTTTGTGAAATGAGCATAAAAATAGACTCAACGAATATTGAGACACATTTTATTTTAGCAATGGCTCTGATAGAAATAAATAAAATATATGCGGCTGAAAAAGAATTAAGAAAAGTTATTTTTCTTAATAATAAATTTGTGGAGGCACACTTTCAATTAGGTTTGTTACTATTGCGCGCTAAAAAGCATGACTCAGGGATCAAAAGCTTACACAATGCCGTCCAGATCGCAAAGGGGAGGGATCCCGGAGAACCCGTTTCCGGTTTTCAAGGATTAAATTATGGTAGGCTCACAGAGATTTTGCAGCGCGAATTAGAGTTACATACCACACAAAAAGGATAGCGTATGGCTATAAAAGTAAAACAGAAATTTTTACAAAAATCCGCTGCTGATTTAATGCCGCAGGATGAAAATGCAAAACGTATTTTGTTAAAACGTGCGCATCTATTGGCTAACGGTGAAAAACATCAAACAAAAAGTGAAACGCTGACGCAGTATATTCGGTTTAGATTAGGAAAAAAACAATTATATGGTATTCATTATGAAAAGACAGAAGAAGTCATGAACAATACACTTTTAACGCCTGTACCGCATGCACCATTTTTTATTGCTGGTGTCATCAATCGTCGCGGTTCATTAATTACCATTATAGATTTAAAAAAGATTTTTCAAATACCCCCCCTTGAAGAGGAAAAAAATCAAAATCAATATATCATTATTGTGAGTAGTGCTAAAAAGATTGTAGGAATGCTCGTCGATGATATTGAAGAGAGTGATGCTTATCATCCCTCATTGTTAGATCCACCCATTTTATCACAAGGCATCTCGACTGAATTTTTTTTAGGCATACATCAGGGGACGACCGCAATTATTAATGTGGATACGATATTATCAGATGAAAATTTACGTTTAAATGCAAAAACCGAAGTCATAAAATAAGGAGCGTCTTCAAATGAATAACCCATCGATGAATACTAAAACAAGTCCATATTCCATCGCAAAAGGAATACGTGCTCGTTTATTTATAGGTTTCGGTACGATAACGCTTATTCTTATCGTCGCAATTAGCATCGTGTTGTATAAAGTTACCACGGCTGAAAGCTTAACGAATCAAGTGATGAACGTAGGGATACCTACACAAAACGATTATTATGATGTCACGATGAAAATGTATCAGGCACAACTCGCGCTCAGTTATTGGGTAGTGACACATGATCCAAATGAAAAATCTTTGTTTTACAAATTATGGAACAGTATTGATACGCAAATAGATAGCCTCGATCAGGCAGTCAAAACTCAAAATACAACAGAATTTTTAAAAAAATGGCAGGATGCAAAGACATTATATATGCAAATTAAAAAAGAAAATATGGCTATGATAAACGCAACTACTGTAACACCTACCGATTTAACGCGGAGCGCGAAAACTTTTAATAATTTTTTGGATACTGTCGATGGTCCACTCGATGTGAACGGTGAACGTGCAGGCGGACTTTTTGATTTGCAATATAATAAATTGAAACAAAACGCAAATTCTGTATTCACAGAAATGAATACGATACGTTCGATAGAATATGTTTTATTAGCTATTTCTGCCTTTATATCATTTTTCATCGCTTTCTACACATCACGAGGAATAATCAATTACGTCAATACATTCAGAACACAGAGTGCTCGAATTGCTTCCGGTGATTTACGACATCGTGTTGATATTTTGAGTAATGATGAAATGGGTCAACTCGGTAACGATTTGAATCAAATGACAGACAGTTTAGTCAATATCACTAAACAAATTACCGAAGCTTGTCATCAGATGGTCACAACCATAGAAGAAGTGAAGCATTCCGTAGACATACAATCGACCGGCGCAACAGAACAAGCGTCATCGATTAATCAAATTACCTCATCATTAGAAGAAATTGAAAAAAGTTCATCACAAACAATTGAAAAAGCGAAAACATTAGGTGAAGTGGCTGAACTCACACAAGAAAAAGGGCAACTCGGATTAAAAGCCGTTGAAGAAAGTGTTATTGGAATGAAATCTGTGCGAGACAAAGTTCAAACGATTGCGCAAACGATTCTTGACCTCAGTAATCAGACTCAACAGGTGGGTGAGATTACTTCTGTTGTGAATACATTGGCACAACAATCCAAAATGTTGGCATTAAATGCATCGATTGAAGCCGCAAAGGCTGGGGAAGCAGGTAAAGGATTTGCTGTGGTTGCGTCTGAAGTTAAAACGCTTGCAGAACAATCTGAACAATCCACATCACAAGTGCAGAAAATACTGGAAGATATACGTCGTGCGACTGAAAAAGCTGTCATGGCAACAGAAGAAGGTACTAAAGGTGTTGATCAGGGAACGGGATTAGTTGAGCAAACGGGTGAAATTGTTAAAAGTTTAAGTGATGTGATTCATGAAACGACGATTGCGAGTCAACAAATTCAAGCAGCGATTCGACAAGAAGGTGTAGGTATCGAGCAAATCACGGCAGGGATGAATGAAATAAATCAGGTCACTTCATCATTTGTCGATAGTGTCAAACAAACAACTGAAGCTATCGGGAATTTAGCAGAAATGGTTAAGAATCTTAAACAATATACGGATGTATATAAATTATAGTAGGCGAACTATGGCAATTGACCCTGAAGTATTAAAAAAGTTGTTACAGACATTCAAGGAAGAATTGGATGAACAGCTACAATCGATTACGAATGGTCTACTCAAACTCGAAAAAGGAGACATATCGAGTGAGGAAACGGATAAAATAATCGAAAGTATTTTTCGTTCTGCACACAATATAAAAGGTGCTGCAAGAGGTGTGGGTGTGAAAAATGTGGGTGATCTCGCACATCATATTGAAACACTCTTTTCATCTATTCAGAAAAAAACCTCAACCTACTCTCCTGCCATCATTGATTTATGTTTAGAAGCAATCGACAGTATGCGTTCAGCGATGAATGCATTTACAAATGACCAACCATTATCATTTGACTTAAAGAATATTTTATCTAGATTATCAGGTGAACCAGATACATTAACGTCAGAAAAATCAAAAGAAATAAATACAAAGTCTAAAAACAGAGAGACAAATTCTGAATATGAAACCATACGTGTCTCGATTGATAGTCTAGATCGTATTTCTGCAGTGATAGAAGAAATTCAAGTCAATAAAATATTTATCGAAGATCATTATGCAGATCTGGCAAAACTAAGCAATAAAATAAAACGCATGATGCCCGTGTGGAAACAATTGAGCCTTAGTGCCAAGAATAAAGAAATACCTGAAAATCTACAAAAAATATATACTTCTAATATTGATAATATGCTAGAAATATCCGGTTCTATGCAACAAATTCAAAAAAATATACGTAAAGGCGTCAATGATCTCGCAACGTTATCTGACTCATTGGAAGAAGAATTGAGTATGGTAAGGCTTGTTCCAGCATCGACCCTATTAAATACGCTACCACGTGTTGTACGCGATGTATCACGTGAACTTAACAAAAAAATTGAATTAACTATCACGGGTGATTCTGTAAAAATGGACAAAATGGTACTTGAAGGATTAAAAAATCCTTTGATTCATCTTATCAGAAACGCCATCGACCATGGAATTGAAAAATCCGATAAAAGACTTTCTTTAGGAAAACCAGAAGTCGGTCAAATCAATATAAATGTCCAAGAAGAAGGTGATAAAATATTAATAAGTGTATCTGATGATGGCGCGGGTATTGATGTTAAAAAGATTGCGGAAATTGCAAAAGATAAAAAAATTCTTATGCATTCTCAATTAGATACTCTGAATACATCCGATATTCTAGATGTCATTTTTTCGCCAGGATTTTCAACAAAAGAAATTATTACAGATGTTTCTGGTCGTGGTATTGGTTTAGATGTCGTAAAATCAAATATCACACATCTTAAGGGCCAAGTGAATGTTACGACGATTCTAGAAAAAGGAACCACTTTCAATCTACGCGTGCCATTCACATTGGCCAGTGAACGGGGATTGATTGTGATGTGTGAAAAACAAGTATTTGTTTTACCTACAAATATTATCGAACGTATTTTACTATTAAAAACAAATTCGATTATTGATGTAGAAGCTGATCAAGCCATTCTTTTAGATCAACATCCTATACCCTTCCGATCACTCGCCGCTGTATTAGGATTTCAGCATCAACCCGTGGATTCACAAATACAACATCCTGTTGTTCTGCTCCGAAAAAATAATAATGCAGTTGCACTTTTGGTAAATGAAATCATTGGAGAACGTGAAATAGTTGTCAAACCATTACAATCTCCGCTTATCAACATCCCATGTATCTCGGGTGGAACACTTGCTGGAAATGGACAAGTCATTATGGTACTGAATACAAATGATTTGATGAAAACTGCTCTTTCTTTAGGAAAAACATCACGTGTCGTCGCAAAAGATACTTCAACAAAATCTGTCAAACGTGTGCATATTCTTGTTGTCGATGATTCCATCACAACACGTACATTAGAAAAAAATATTTTGGAAAGTAAAGAATATCAGGTGACTGTCGCAGTCAATGGTAAGGAAGCTTGGGATCTTTTGCAAACACAAAAATTTTCTTTACTAATTACTGATGTGAGCATGCCTTTAATGGATGGATTTACTCTAACAGAGAATGTAAAAAAAGATGATAAGCTACATGATTTACCTGTTATTATTGTTACCTCACTTGAAAGCGAAGAAGAAAAAAAACGAGGGATCGAAGTCGGCGCAGATGCTTATATTATTAAAAGTCAATTTGAGTCAGGTACATTATTAGATATTGTGGAGCAATTAATATAAACTATGATAAAAATATTGATAGTTGATGATTCTTTAACTGAAACGATGCTTCTAAAGTCGATTTTTGAAAATGAAAAAGACTTTGAAGTCGTTGGTATTGCTAAAAATGGTAAAGATTGTCTGAAGAAACTCAAAACGTTAAAACCCGATATCATCACAATGGATATATTAATGCCCGAGATGGATGGGCTAGAAACGACGCGTCAAATTATGTCTCAATTCCCCATTCCCATTGTGATCATTAGCTCTACCATCAGTAAGGAATCCGTATCTCAGACATTTGACGCCTTGGATGCGGGAGCTCTCGCTGTTTTAGAAAAGCCTGAACAAAATAAAGAATTTGAAAAATCACGCACACGAATCATAGATATAGTACGTAGTATGTCAGAAATTCACGTCATTAAACGACGTTTTTTTACTAAGAGAAAAGAAACAAAACCCATCCTTCCATTATCTTTACATCATCACGTTCAACCCTACTACGAAATTATCGCGATTGCCGCCTCAGTGGGTGGACCACAAGCATTAAAAAAAATATTGACTGCATTACCGCGCGATTTTCCTTTACCCATTGTCATTGTTCAACATATGATGCATGGTTTCATCAATGGGTTTACGACTTGGTTAAATAATACTACTCACCTTGTTATCAAAAGTGCTGAAAATCACGAGATATTAAAAGGTGGGACAGTTTATTTTGCGCCTGATCATCATCACATGGAAGTCAAACATGATCAATATAATTTAAGGATAAAACTCCAATCCGGTCCTCCGATATCCGGCTTTCGCCCTTCCGCAACGGTTTTATTTCAATCTATCGCCAAAGAATGTGGCGAAAACGCCATTGGTATTATTTTAACAGGCATGGGAAATGATGGTGCGGAAGGTCTATTAGAAATGAAAAAAGCAAAAGGTCTTACACTTATCCAAGATCCTGAAAGTACTGTCGTGTTCGGTATGGCAGGCGTTGCACAATCCATGGGTGCGGTAGACAAAGTGATTGAATTAGACAAAATCGCAGATTATTTACTAAAAAAAATATATGCGAATATCTCAAGACATCATTAGGATAAGATGGAGACCTTTATAATAAGAACTAAATGAATATATCACGTCAGTCAAGCAATCATCCCCGGAAGAAAAAAAGCAATTTCGTAAATAGATATAAATGAATTGATGAACCTTGACAAAGCGTACGATTTGACGTACGCTTAATAATATCCTTATGCGAGGTAATTATGGCAATTTACACAGCAACACAAGCCCGATCCAATTTATATAGATTAATGGACCAAGTGAGCAAATCTCATAAACCTATTCATATTACAGGTAAAAATGCCAATGCAGTCTTAATTTCCGAAGAAGATTGGTCCGCCATTCAAGAAACATTATATTTATTATCTATCCCAGGCATGGGCAAATCGATTAAAAAAGGTTTGAAAACACCGCTTAAAAAGTGTGACGAGGAGTTAGATTGGTGACAGCATGGAAGATTGTGTTTACGAAACAAGCGCAAAAAGATGCAAAAAAAATAAGTGCTGCAGGATTAAAAAATAAAGTCATGAAGTTACTTGACGTACTTAAAATTAACCCATTTAAAAATCCACCAGAATATGAAAAATTAGTCGGTGATTTAACGGGTGCGTATTCCAGACGAATCAACCTTCAACATCGTTTTGTTTATCAAGTGTATACAAAGGAAAAAACTATTAAGGTTATTCGCATGTGGACACATTATGAATAGACAATAACTGTTGGAGTAAACACCGTACTCGGATACACAACAACCGGCTGCTGTGCATTGATTACTGAAATTTGACCCGCAAGAATTGCTGGCGTTAAGCTTCGCCTCGTAAAAAACACTCGGCTCGCTATGACAGATTAAAATGGAAATTCCTATATACTTAAATTAAAAATCAGTTTTTTTCATTCCCGAAAACTGGAGTAACTGTTTTATTTTGAGATAAATAATTTGGTGCTTTTTACCAAATTATTTATCTGAAACACTATATTATAACTCTCCATGTTTCATCCTCATGAAAACTGATTTGCATGAACCTTGCCAAAATGCCAAATCTTTCCGTCAAATAAAGTCACCTCACTATTTTTATCGATACTTTTATATTCGTTTTCACTTAAGATGAAAGTGATTTCTTTCAGCCAATCAAGATCCGAATAATAACTACGTAAAAATCTTTTGTTCCCTATTTGTAATATAGGAGGCGAATTTCTTACGGAAAATGGTATTTGACTCTTTAAATGAATTTCAATATAAACCGTTTTTTGTTTAATTTTTTTAATAATATGAATGGCATTAGAGGAGAGAGGGACTTCTTCAATAGAAATATGTCTAAATAAAAAGTTTTTTTGCTTCGTATTTTATTAAAAGTCAATGGCGTAGGTCCAAGATTAGCGTTAACGATTTTATCGAGTATGACGCCGGATGAATTTGTGCGAGCTCTCATTCATCAAGATACAGAAAGTTTAGTACGCTTGCCGGGTGTGGGTAAAAAAACTGCGGAGCGTTTGATGATCGAAATGCGTGATAAAATATCAGATTGGGAAAAAAATATTTCTCCCGAACTTAAAATAACGGAGAATAAGAATGATGCGCGTCATCAAGTGATTCAAGATACGATTTCCGCGTTAATTGCATTGGGATTTAAACGAGATGTCGCGAGTCGTACCGTCAGTAAACTAGAAAATGGGATTTTAACGAGTGAAGAAATGATTCGATTATCCTTGAGAGAAATTGTCACATGAATGAAATGGATCGTTTAGTCACAGGAGAATTGCAAAATGAGAATGAGGCATTGGATCGTGCAATTCGTCCAAAGAAGTTAGAAGATTACATTGGGCAGGCGCATGTCCGTGAGCAAATGCATATTTTTATTCAAGCTGCTAAAAATCGCCGTGATGCTTTGGATCATGTGTTGATTTTTGGGCCGCCCGGTTTAGGAAAAACAACACTTGCGAATATTATCGCGAATGAGTTGGGGGTGGGAATTCGTCAAACCTCGGGTCCTGTTTTAGAAAGAGCGGGGGATGTCGCAGCACTCTTAACGAATTTGCAAGCGAATGAAGTGTTATTTATCGATGAAATTCATCGTTTAAGTCCTCTCGTTGAGGAAATATTGTATCCCGCCATGGAAGATTATCAGTTGGATATCATGATTGGGGAGGGACCGGCCGCCCGATCGATTAAATTAAATCTTCCGCCGTTTACATTAATTGGGGCGACAACCCGTGCGGGATTATTAACATCACCTTTACGAGACCGTTTTGGAATTGTTGCGAGATTAGAATTTTATAGCACATTGGAATTATCCGATATTGTAAAAAGATCTTCACATATTTTACAAATTCCGATTGATGATGCAGGGGCAGAAGAAATCGCGAAGCGTGCTCGCGGGACGCCGCGGATTGCCAATCGTTTATTGCGACGCGTACGTGATTATGCAGAAGTCAAAGCAAACGGAAAAATTATTCGTGACATTGTTAGACGCGCATTAGAGCTACTGGACGTGGATGATCGAGGTTTTGATATGATGGATCGGAAATTATTATTGGCCTTGATTGATAAATTCAGCGGGGGGCCGGTCGGGATTGATAGTTTGGCAGCCTCGATCAGTGAAGAGCGCGGAACGATTGAAGATGTGATTGAGCCTTTTTTGATTCAGCAGGGTTTTATCATGCGTACTCCTCGCGGGCGCGTTGCGACAAAGCATGCGTATTTGCATTTTGGGTTGAAAGTGCCTGAGAAGGTGGTGGTTCAAAAGAATTTGAGTTTGTTGGTGGAGTGATAAGCGCTTTTTTGATCATTTTTAGAACAAAAATACAACAAATAGCTTTACTTTGTATTAAATTTGTACTATTATTGTAATCTTAATTTATCGTATGTTAAAGAGTTAAGAAAATGAATAGTAGTTCGTCTCTTGATGAAGCTAAAAGTAACCAGCGAAAACTGACAGATGAGATTTCTGAGATAATTGACAAATATTTAGAATATTTCGCAGTCTCGCATGCTTTGCCAGAAAAAATCACGCGGCATTTCCCTGTATTTGCACAATGTATAAAATCGATTATTTTTTACGGAAAAATAAGCTTATTTCAAAGATGTTTTGATGAGTTTATTGTTCAGAGAATGATAGAACTACAAAGATTTCCACCAGACAAATTAAACTTAGAAGAATTTGAATCCCTATTTAAAAGGTTCGAATGGCTTGTCTGTACATTAGCGGCAGAAGATGAATTTGAAATTTTAAATTTTCTTCTTGAAGAAAAAGCGACAGGACACTATTTGTTGAAATCGATCGAAAAGCACTCGCTGAGTTAATTGTTCGTGTAGAAGAAGCCATTGAACATAACTTGGCGTTGAGTGTGGACGACTTAAAGTTGTTATTACTCGCTATTTCAACATTATGTGCGCTGCAAGAAAAAATAGAAGCGGATGACGTAACGCTGCATAAGCTACGCAAGCTGTTAGGCATGGTACAACAATCGGAGCGTCATCTTGTTTCTTCACAAAAATCTAACCCTAAAAAAAACAAGAAGAATATTCAAAAAAAGAATACAGATAAAAAAAATAAATCACCATCTAAGCCACCTAAATTGGTTCATCATGCAGTGACAGAGTACCAACGGGGCCAAGTATGTCCAGCCTGTAAAATAGGTAAGCTTTACAAGTTTGAACCCAGCACATTCTTGCGTGTGACAGGTCATGCACGATTTG
>JABDEF010000018.1 GCA_013287235.1 Gammaproteobacteria bacterium | reverse complement strand
TCAGTGGCAACCGCTGAACAGATACAAAACGTCTAAAAGCACGGGGAAAAATATTATTACCATTATTGCAATAACACCTGCTTCGCTAAAAGACAGCGGATGGAATGTTTTTCAGGACGACGAATCCAGAAGAATATGATACCCTAAATCACTTTGAATTTAAGCAAAAGGATTCTTGCATGAGAAAGCGATCCATCGCAGCACTCTCCGCATTATTATTTAGCGGAACCACATTCCCGGCAGCATTTCAATTATATGAATTAGGTACACCCATTGTCGGAACCGCAGATGTTGGACAAGCAGCCGTTGCAAGTGATGCATCTACCGCATATTTTAATCCTGCAGGAATGATTGAATTACCTACGTCAGAGTTTATGTTAGGCACTCAAACCATTTTACCTTACACAAAATTTGACATAAACAATCAAAATACCATTCGAGGTAACAATGGCGGAGAAGCTGGCGTATTAACACCTGGCATGGCGCTCTATTATGTTTATAGTTATTCTCCAAAATTAAAGCTGGGTGTGAGTTTTGTTTCTCCTTACGGGGGTTTACTCAACTACGCAGATGGCTGGGTTGGCCGCTACATGGTACAAGATACGCAATTTTATACATTAAATTTAAATCCATCGGTTGCTTATAAAGTCAATAAGTGGTTAGGCATCGGTGGAGGATTTTCAGTGGAATATGCAAATCTTTATCAAACCGTTGCACTTCCTACATCTTTTATTGATCCGGTCATTGGTGGAGTGCTCGATGGCCAAGCGAATATAAAAGCCACAAATACGCATACTGGGTTTAATCTCGGCGTCATTATCACACCTTACCCCAAAACAAAAATTGGCATAGCCTATCGCTCGCAGATCGTACACAATTTTAAGGGGACAACCACTTTTTTAAGAATATTAACAACGCCTGCAACCACCACACAAATGACCATGCCACAAAATGTGATTGTAAGCATCGATCAAAAAATCACAAACAAACTGAATCTATTGGGAGAGTTTGGCTGGTCTAATTGGTCAGCTATGAAAAAGTCTACTGTAACCATTGATAGTTTAACCGCCACCACTGTGCTTGATTGGACGGATACCTATCGAGGAGGACTGGGTATACAATATCAACTCAAACCAAATTGGAAATTGCAAGCAGGCGCTTCTTATGATTCTTCGCCCACCAACGCCGATAAACGAACACCTGATTTACCTATGGATAGGCAAATTAGAGCAGGCGCTGGATTTATTTACACCATGAAGGACATCATTCAAATTGCTGCATCTTATGAATATATCAATTTTGGTGATGCGGACATTCATAATGTTTCAAGTAATGGAGTATTGTCTGGATCATATTCAAAAAATTGGGCAAACGTATTGCAAGTCAGTGTGAATGCAATGGTATAATGTCATGCTTGTACCTTTACCACATTTGAAAGCGTATGAATGACAGGAATGGGTGATGGTTTAAAATGTGAAAATTTCTGTAATGGAATCGCCACTTCTTTTGCTGGTGTTTTTTTAAATAGCGCTAATTCCTTATTTTTTTCATCAATTATTCGCTCTTTTAATAACACCTGGGATTCTAATTGATGAATTTTCTTTTCTTTTTCTTCTACTTTTTTTTCTAATGTTTCAATATATTTTTTCACTTCTACTCTTTTTTGAATGCCTTCTAACAAATGATCTTTTTCATAAGATTTGTATTTTTCAAGGATTTCCTCTTTTTGTTTTAAAGTGGGCGCAACTTTATTTCGTATCATGTTATGAAAAGCCGCATAAAAAAGAATTGCACCAATTAAAGCGGTCGCGCCTAAAATAATCCACCCCCAAGGACCGGACAACGCGAGCGCACCAAAACCAATGGCTAAAAATACCTCATCGGCAGCAGAAAATGCCATACCAAATAGCAACAATGCACTTTTTACAATTTTACGACTCCGCCCTTCAGAAAAAACACTCACGCGTTCCTTTGTTTTCGTAATCGAATCATCGAATTTTTCGGCTATTTCTGCATACATTGCATAACGTTTGGCAGATGTTATATTTTTACTTTCTGAATGTATGCATAAATGTTTCATGAAGTCATGGGTCACTTCAATTTGACGCTGGTTAATATCCAATGTCGTTTCTAAATTTTTGACAGATTGAAATCCCATATGCTTACTCAATTCTTCCGCTTCAAATGCAGAAAAGAGTCCTAACGCGATGAGAAATAAAATGGATCCCGACCCCCAAACAATACTATGTGGCACTTGACAGGGGAATAAATCGGTAATGGCTTTTGCGGCGTCATATCCATGTAAATAAGCAATCCAAGTGCCGCCGATAAATAAAAAATAATAAATACCGTACATAAAACCTGAAGGTTTTTGATCCGGAAATTCTTCCTCGTTTTCACATACACTGTGGAGCATGGCTTCCATGATGGCGAGTTTATAATACTCGAGCCCAACTTTTAATTGATCATTGTTTTTTTTGGTGTATTCGATTTCTAAAATTTCCTCAATCATTTCAAATTGATTTGAAAAATCTTCGAGTGAAAAATGTGATGGAACCCTTTTCGAGTCTCCTGCAATGACTTCATCCAATGAAAATTTTTTTAAAATATCCTGATATTTTCGTAAATTTTTTAAGGTTTTTTCGCTGAATGAGAATGTGAATGCATCATTTGATAAACGTGTTTGAATACGCCCCTGTGACGATATCATTTTTTTAACTCCTGTTATGTGGAACAGCAATACTACGCGATGAACGTTAAGGTAAGATTAATGACAACTTAAGAAAACATTAATGTAAAATTAAGGAAATATTATGGGAGCTTACAATTCTGTGCGAAAGCTGGCATGACACAGCCCTTTAAATTCTAAAAAGATCAACAATCCCATGTGTCAAAAAATAAATGGGCGGGTAAAGGATAGAAGATAATATCCCCGTAAAAACAAGAATCAATAAAATGAGAAATCCATAAGGCTCCAACCGATAAAAATACCAGGCAAAACGCCCGGATAATACATTCGAAAGTATTCGTCCGCCATCTAAAGGTGGAATCGGTATGAAATTTAAAACCGCCAACATGACATTAATTTGAATACCTGCAATTCCCATCAGCGCGAGAGGCGCAAACCACGCAGACATATATTCTGCGGATTTTGCAATCATCCCCCAAAATAACGCCATCAACAGATTAGAACCAGGACCTGCAGCGGCAACGAATATCATGTCAACCCGCGGGCTACGCAGGTTTCGCTGATCAACCGGGACAGGTTTTGCCCATCCAAAAATCACCGGGCTAAACATTAGCATTAAAAGAGGAATCACGATGGTTCCAATAAGATCAATATGCTTCACGGGATTTAAGGTGAGGCGACCTTGTAAGCGGGCTGTTTGATCGCCAAACTTAGATGCCACCCATCCATGTGCCACTTCATGCACTGTGATAGCAAAAATCAATGGAATAAGCCAAATACAAATTTTTTGAATGAGGTTATGTTCCATTAATTAATTCCAATTCCTTCACCGCATCACGCTCCTTACGAAGCTCATCCAAAGTAATTTGGATTTTTTCTGACCCAAATGCATTTTGTGTCAGCCCTGTAATCACTTTTAACTTACCGCCTTCTGTGCGACAAGGAAAGGAAAATATTAATCCTTCATCAATATCATATTCTCCTTGTGAACACCGAGCGACAGAAAAAGATTCTCCTTGCACGGTTTCATGGAACAAATCATGAACACTCGTCAATGCTGCATTTGCCGCAGAAGCTGCAGAGGAAGCACCACGTGTTTTAATGACGAGGGCTCCGCGTGTTTGCACATTTTGTATAAAATCTTTTTGTAACCATTCTAAATCGCCGATAGCATCCACCGCAGGTTTTCCATGGATTTTTGCATGATAAAAATCTGGGTATTGCGTTGAAGAATGGTTACCCCAAATGGTCATTTGTGTGACTGCTGTCACATCTGTACCTGCTTTTTTAGCGAGCATCGTGCGGGCACGCAATTCATCCAATTTCGTCATGGCAAAAAAACGATCATTTGGAATATCAGGCGCATTATTCATCGCGATAAGACAATTGGTATTACACGGGTTACCGACCACAAAGACCCGAACATCGCTTGCCGCATGTTCATTGATGGCACGACCTTGGGTCGTAAAAATTTTACCATTGATTTTCAATAAATCGGAACGCTCCATGCCCTCCTTACGCGGCACGGATCCCACCAAAAATGCCCAATTAATGCCATCCATTACCACATTGACATCGCCTGTACAAATGACATTTTTTAATAAAGGAAAAGCACAATCTTCAAGCTCCATTTGCACCCCTTCCAACGATTTTAAGGCTTGCGGGAGCTCTAAAAGCTGCAAATCGATGGTCACATCCGGTCCAAAACATTGTCCTGATGCTAAACGAAAAAGTAATGCATACCCAATTTGACCCGCAGCACCAGTGACGGCGACTTTAATATGTTTTTTCATGAGGGAGCCTCCAAGATTGACGCGCTATTTTAATCTTTACCCGCATGATCTTCAATTGACATTTCGACCTTATCACAGTAATTTCATATGTAGATAACCATAAAAACGAAGGAGTCCAAAATGGTCAATCATACCAATTTATTTTCAAACGAGAAACCCATACCACCCCAATATCGGTGCGCTTTAACCAATCAGTTAATGCAGCACCCTGTCCGAATTTATGGCAGCCGCATGCCCGTTGCATATGAAAAAAAAGCATTAGAAAATTATTTTAATGACTATGGTTTAGAAGATCCCCAAACAAAACATGAAATCAGCGAAGATATGGTGGGTGCAGATATTGCTTTACAAAAAAAAATTGAAGCTTTCCTGCAAGCGAATCCAGAACTTTGGGAAAAATATCCCATCGATAAAAGAGTAAGGAATGAAATATTTTAATGAAGTGATCCCCTTGAGTCTTTACGTACATATTCCTTGGTGCGTACGTAAATGTCCTTATTGTGATTTTAATTCACACGAATCTAAAAACGCATTACCAGAAGCGGAATATATCGAATGTTTGTTACAGGAATTAGAAACAAAGCTTCCTCTCACCTGGGGACGTAGATTAATCAGTATATTTTTTGGCGGAGGAACACCCAGTTTATTTTCGCCAAGTGGTATCGAAAAAATTCTTGCAGGTATTCACCGTTATTTTAATTTTGGAAATATCGAAATCACATTGGAAGCGAATCCCGGCACTGTCGATGAATCACGATTTAAAGATTTAAGAATTGCAGGGATTAATCGCCTATCGATTGGAATTCAAAGTTTACAAGATGCAAAATTAAAAAGTTTAGGACGCATTCATCATGCGGAGAATGCATTACGTGCAATTGAATGCGCGACGGAGGCAGGATTTCAAAATTTTAATGTGGACTTCATGCATGGACTTCCGGATCAATCTCTTGAAGATGCAATGTATGATTTAACTCGAGCACTGCAATATGATCCACCGCATCTTTCCTGGTATCAACTCACGATTGAACCGCAAACCTATTTTTATAAAAATCCGCCAACATTGCCTACTGATGAAATACTTTTTGAGATTCAAGAAAAAGGAAAAATAAAAATTGAATCCGGATATTTAAAACAATATGAAATTTCAGCGTTCGCAAAAGAGAATCATGAATGTGTGCATAATAAAAATTATTGGGAATTCGGAGACTATATTGGGATTGGCGCAGGTGCGCATAGCAAAATCACGGATGTATCGGATGGAATCGTTACACGTTTTGCGAATGTGAAGCACCCAAAAGAATATTTGAATCCAGAAAAATCCTTCTCGGAAAATCAAAATATATTGACAGAGAATGATCTTATTTTCGAGTTTATGATGAATGCATTGCGTTTAACGCGTGGAGTGTCTTTGCGTTTATTTACAGCGCGTACGGGATTATCTCAAAAAGTGTTAGAACCGATGCTAAGTACAGCAAGAGAAAAGGGATTATTAATGTTGGATAAGGATCATTTATGTGCGACAGATTTAGGGCAGCGGTTTTTGAATGATTTGATTGGGATATTTTTCATGCCTGCGAAAAAATCCCCCCGACTCGCAACGCTCGTCGACCCCCTTTTTCAAAGGGGGTAAACATATCTTTAACACAAAAACTGCCCACAATATAATTGCACAAAATGATATGAAAAACCGAGCGCGACAAAATCAATAGGCGGCAATTGTTCAGTACCTTGAAACTTCATCACCGTAATATCCACCTGCCAATTGGGGGTAAAATCGTACGCCGCACCGAAGCCATATGCAGGCACCGCAAACCAATCTCCACTGTTGGTTTCGTCTTCTGGGAACACAATGGCGGAAGTAGGACTCCAATACACTACCCCAAGCCCACCCTTGGCAAAAACCGAAAAAGGACCGAACGGATACATCACTTTGCCGAGAATATCACCACTATATTCCCAAATATGGGGTTCATGTGGTGTTTCATGCGGGTTTACATCGACATCAGGCGAGTATTCAGAAGGCGTGTAAGCCGTAATGCCCATTTCTAAAGCAAAATATTCGTTAAAATTGGCGCCCATAAAAAAACGCCCTGCGATGCCTTGATTGGATGGACTCACATTTGGCACGAGAAGACAGTCATTTGGAATATTGGGATTACAAAACTTGTTGGGATCTAATCTTCTGAGTCCTGTATTAATCGTCTGAGGTTCATTATTCAAATTTGCATACCCGGCTTGAATCCCCATGTAAAAACCGGCCTCTGTCGCCCATGCACCGACACTGGCAATACATAAACCAAGGAATACCGCGATAAGATTTATATTTTTATTTATTTTGCGCATGATTTTTCCTACTTTTGATTGATAGATTAATTGGAAATTTTATCAAAAGTAGGGTGGATTAGACATAAAAAAACAAAGCTCCCAAATAAAACGCCCTTCTTTTGTACCACGTGCTTCAAATTTTGTGGTGATAGGACGCTGTAAAGAGCGCTCGGCATAGTGACCTCTACCTGCTGCATTGATAAATTCCGCATTTTCTGATAAAACTTTCATCATATGTTCCGCATAATCTTGCCAATCTGTCGCAAGATGCAAAGTCCCGCCTTTTTTTAATTTCGTACTTAACCATTTCACAAAAGCGGGTTGAATTAAACGACGCTTATGATGTCGGCGCTTAGGCCAGGGATCGGGGAAAAAAATTTGAATCACATCTAAACTTCGATCAGGGAGGCATTTTTCTAATACATGCACTGCATCTCCATAAAAAATCCGAATATTTTGAAGCGAATCGGCCGCGATATGTTGAAGTAATTGACCAATCCCCGGTTTATGCGTTTCAATCCCTATAAAATTTTTATGTGGGTGTGCTTTTGCCATCTCAAAAAAAGAAGTCCCGTTACCAAAACCAATTTCTAAAATGCAAGGTGCTTCTCGTTTGAAGATCGATTTTAAATTTTCTATCGAGGTCTCCGTATTTAACCCATAAAGATCCATTTGATTTAAAAAAGCGCGTTCTTGGGCTTCTGTCATACGACCATCACGACGGACAAAACTACGCACACGACGTAAATTCATATTGCTTTAATCAATTGTTGTTTAATTTCATACAAGTTTTTTTCTAATCCAACGGGATACATTTTATTTTTATGCATCGATAAAAATGCGTTCATTTGATTCAAACTACGCTTTCGCATCTCATGTATGGATTCTTTGACAGCCAAGCATTGCCCTTCTTGAAATATAGGATTCAATAAATCAAGTGTTTTATTATACGATGGTATCGTTATTTTGTCCGCTCTCTCATCTAAGGTGTACATCTCAAGTGGATTTTGAATATCCTTCTCTTCATCAAATAACATATCCATGAGAGGCACATCATTTTGATAAAAACGTTTCACTTGATGAATTCCAGGATTTGAAATCTTCGCAGATTCTTCAGAGAGCTTAAGTTTATATACCCATTCCCCACTTTCATTTTCTATGGCAGATAATTTATACACACCATCCAATGCTGGATGATCATAAGCGACGGCTAAATGGGTACCCACTCCCCAAATATCGATTTTGGCGCCTTTATTTTTCGCATCTTGAATCACATATTCATCTAAACTATTGCTCGCTATAATTTTGGTTTGTTGAAAACCCGCTGCATCAAGCATTGCGCGCGCTTCAATACTGAGTTTTGCTAAATCACCCGAATCCAAACGAATACCTTGCAATTCATACCCTTCTTCGCGCAATTTTTTACCTACTTGAATCGCATTTTTCACACCTTGAATCGTGTGATACGTATCCACTAATAAGACGCAATTATGCGGCATCACACGTGCATAAGCGAAAAACGCACTCAGTTCATTTGGGAAAACCGTGACCCAACTATGGGCATGCGTACCCCGCACAGGAATATCGAAACATTTTCCGGCTAATACATTCGAAGTCGCATCACAACCGCCAATATAAGACGCACGACTCGCCGATAATGCACCATCTGGTCCTTGGGCACGCCGCATACCAAATTCTAAAATCGCACCGCCCTGAACCGCTTGATACACACGGCTTGCTTTGGTTGCAATCAACGTTTGAAAATTGATGATGTTGAGTAAAGTCGATTCCAATAATTGGCATTGGATTAAGGGCCCCTTCACTCGCAATAACGGTTCATTGGGAAAAACTAATGTCCCTTCTGGCATTGCATCCAAATCGCCTGTAAACCGCAATGTTTTTAAATAGGATAAAAAATCCGCCGTGAAAAGCGGTGCTTTAGCATCCGGGGTACGTAATGTAGCAAGATATTGAAGATCATCTTCCTGAAATTGATAATGATTTAAAAAATCCACCACGGTTTCTAATCCTGCCGCGATGGCATAATTCCCCTTAAATGGATTTTTCCGGAATATGAGATGAAAAACCGCTTTTCGTTCATGTAAGCCTAATTTCCAATAGCCGTAAGCCATGGTGAGCTGGTATAAATCTGTTAGAAGAGGAGAAATCATTTTTCAAAACCTAAAAAAGCAGGCATTATAATAAGTAATCTGTCATGCCAGCTTAAAGCATGCTGGCATAACAATTGTTTTTTTTATCCAAAAATACTTATGATAAAACTCGAGCACATATATAAAAATTATACCATCGAAGGAGGGACTGTCCTAGCACTCGCCGATATCAATTTAAGCGTGAACCAAGGTGAAATTTTTGGCATCATCGGTAAAAGCGGCGCAGGCAAAAGCACCCTCATACGATGTGTCAACCTTTTAGAAAAGCCTTCAAACGGGCGTGTCTTTGTTGCCAATCAAGAATTAACCGCGCTCAATACAGAAGCATTACGAGCAGCTCGTCGTAAAATTGGGATGATTTTTCAGCATTTTAATCTCTTATCTTCCCGTAACATATATGACAATGTGGCATTTCCTCTCGAACTCAGTAAACATAAAGATATTGAAAGCATCATCCTGCCTTTACTCGAATTAACGGGTTTACGCGACAAACAATATCGTTTTCCAAAAGAACTTTCTGGGGGCCAAAAACAACGTGTCGCGATCGCACGCGCGCTCGCCTGTCAGCCACACGTCTTACTCTCGGATGAGGCAACCTCTTCTCTCGATCCTGAAACGACACGTTCTATTCTTCAACTATTGAAAAATATTCGAGATACACTCAAAGTCACTATTTTATTGATCACACATGAAATGTCTGTGATTAAAGCCTGCTGTGATAGAGTTGCCATTTTACATGAAGGTAAACTCATAGAAGAAAATGAAGTCGGTGAATTTTTTACACACCCTCAAACAGAGATTGCGAAAAATTTTATTGCAAGCTCCATTTTACAACATTTACCGGATGCCATTGCCGCCTATGTATTGAAAAATGAAGAACCCGATACACATCCGATATGTCGATTATGGTTTTTTGAAGGGACAGCGACGCAACCTTTGATTTCAGAATTGAGTCATCGTTTTAATTTACGCATAAATATTTTGCAAGCCAATGTGGAATACATTAAAAAACATGCGATGGGCATTATGATAGTTGCATTAAAAGGTGACAAGGTTAAAATTTCAGAAGCCATACATTACTTAAAACAAATGAATGTAGAATTAGAGATTATGGGATATGTTCCAAATAACAATACCGCTTTTATTTAACGCCACCCTTGAAACCATTTATATGGTCATTCTTTCAAGCGTGTTTGCAACGATCGTCGGTCTGCCGCTCGGCATTGTGCTCTATGCCACACGTAAAAACCATATTCTTTCTAATCCTCCTATTTATCATACACTTGCAACGATAGTGAATATCACCCGCTCCATCCCCTTTATTATTTTGATGATTGCGATTATTCCTTTTACACGTTTCCTTGTAGGGACTTCGATTGGAACCGCAGCTGCCATTGTACCCTTAAGCATTGTCGCCATGCCTTTTATTGCGCGCGTTGTGGAAAATGCGCTTTTGGAAGTCCATCAAGGATTGATTGAAGCCGCAACTTCTATGGGGGCAACCGCCCTCCAAATTATCACAAAGGTTTTGATTCCAGAAAGCTTATCCAGCCTCATTAACGGGTTAACCTTGACGATCATCAATCTCATTGGATACTCTGCAATGGCGGGTGCTGTTGGTGGTGGAGGATTAGGAGATCTTGCTATTCGTTATGGCTACCACCGTTTTGATTATAAAATCATGTTGATGACCATTGTGATCATGATTATTTTAGTGCAAGGGATACAGTTTATTGGTGATAAACTATCCAAATGGTTTGCCCGAGGGCGGGGTTAATATATTAGTGAGGTATGAATATGAAACAATTTCTTAAAAAATGCATCATCGGACTCGGCATCCTTTTTCTTGCAGGATGTCACTCTTCACAAGATAAAAACGTGTTGAAAGTCGGCACGATTTCAGGTCCAGAAACAGAACTCGTTGAAACCGCTAAAGACGTTGCAAAAAAGCAATTTGGCTTAGATGTTAAAATTATCGAATTCACGGATTATCTACAACCCAATGCCGCTTTGAATGAAGGTAGTATTGATGTGAATGCATTCCAACATCAACCGTTTCTCGACCAACAAATCAAAGATAAACATTATGACCTTGTAACCGTTGGAAAAACTTTTCTTTATCCGATGGGAATTTACTCCGAAAAAATAAAAAATATCCACGATTTACCCGCGGGCAGCATCGTTGCGTTACCCAATGACACCAGTAATGAAGGCCGTGCATTATTACTTTTACAAAAAGCAAAACTCATTAAACTCAAAAAAGAAGCGGGCATTTATGCAACGCCTAACGATATTATCGATAATCCGAAAAAATTAGTATTCAAAGAATTAGATGCGTCACAAGTCGCACGTACACTTCCTGATGTTACCATTGCCCTTATCAACACGAATTACGCCGTCGCAGCAGGACTCTCACCGCAAAAAGATGCGATATTTTTAGAAGGCAAAGATTCGCCTTATGTCAATATTATTGTGGTGCGACGCGATGAACAAAATGAACCGCGCATTAAACAATTTATCGCGGCTTACCAATCCGATGCGGTAAAAAATGCAGCGAAACAAATTTTTAAAGGTCAAGCGATCCCCGCTTGGTAAAGGAAAAAAGGAGCCAATGCCATGCAGCTAAGAAATTTATGGATTTTTTTCATGTGTCTTTTATTTTCCGCTTGCGCATCGCAAATGTATTATGGCGGCGGAATTTCAAGTAGTGATGAAGCGTATATCAGTTCATCCGCAGAAGATTTGAATACCACGGGTAATCGTTATGCAAAAGGCATTGGTGTGCAACGCAACTACGGCAAGGCGCTTGCTTATTTTAATCGTTCTGCGAATAAGGGTAGTTCAGATGCGATGTATAATTTAGGACTGCGTTATTTCTTAGGGCAAGGTGTACCGCAAGATTATGGTCAAGCCTTAAGTTGGTTTGAAAAAGCTGCAAATCTCAATAATCCTTATGCCGAGAATCAATTAGGTTTTATGTATAGCATCGGTAAAGGTGTCTCGCAAAATTATGCAACATCCTTGCAATGGTATCAGAAAGCTTCAGATCATGGCTTGGCAAGTGCCCAATATAATTTAGGTTTAATGTATTTAAATGGGATGGGTACATCGCCCGATAAACAAAAAGCGATGGAATTATTCCGGATGGCAAGTGACAGAGGATTTACACCTGCGAAGGCGCAGTTGAATAGTTAAAATATTCACCCCCTTTGCAAAAGGGGGTAAAATTTTTGAGGCTAGTAAATGATTTTAACCATTTTCAATTTCATTTTTTTAATCACATCTCTCGGAATCATATATTATTTAAAATTAAAAAAAGTATCACTCAGCAAACAAATTTTATTAAGCTTGAGTGTTGGCCTTGCTTTAGGGTTTTTATTAAAATATTCTGACACCCCTCCGTATCTTATCAATATCTTAACATTCATAAGCGATGGTTATTTAGCTTTGTTGAAAATGCTGGTTATTCCTCTTATTTTAACCTCTATTATTCATGCCATTTTAAATTTAGGTTCAGGAAAGGGAAACATAAAAAAATTAAGTTTTGTCACGTGTTTCATGCTACTTGGTATGACAGCCTTCGCTTCCTTGATTACAATTATTGTGGGCATGGCTTTTTCTGTGGGAGAAGGTTTACAGCTTCCGGATGTCATAGCAACGCCCACACATACTTATAGCGGCATTGTTGCGACATTATTAGGTATGTTACCCAGCAATCCGATCGCCATCATGGCTAAAGAAAATACCATTGCAGTCGTCCTATTCGCTGCATTATTAGGCATTTCTGCACGTATGCTAGATATCAAAGATCATGACAAAATGGAAACTTTTAAAAATTTCATCGCGGCACTTTTTGCCATTGTAAAAAAGCTGACGCAAATCATCTTAAATTTAACACCTTATGGTATTTTAGCTTTGATCTCCCTGCTCATCTTGAATCAAGGCACTACTATACTGACGGGGATATTGAATTTCATCATTGCTATGTATGTTGCGATGTTTCTCGTCTTAAGCATGCATAGTATTATTTTACTTTGCTTTGGGTACAATCCTTTTAAATTTTTTAAATTAGCCAGTTTACCTTTATTTGTGGCTTTTACCACACGCTCCAGTTTTGGAACACTGCCCGTTACGGAAGAAACATTATCCGATAAATTTAAAATGAGCCAAGTTGTCGCAAGCTTTGTTCCGAGTATTGGTACCACCATCGGCATGAATGCCTGCGCAGGTATTTTTCCTGCGATGTTGGTTGTCATGACCATGACTATCATGCACGAACCCATCACCATGACTTTTATTTTGATGGTGATGTTTATCAATGCAATCGCTTCCCTCGGTATTTCAGGTATTCCGGGTACGGCTTACATTGCAGCAACCGTTTCTCTCACCAGTTTACAATTGCCTTATTCAGTCATTGCACTCGTACAAGGGATAGACCCCATTATCGATATGGGAAGAACCGCGACAAATGTGAGTGGTGTGATGACTACAGCACTTGTGGTGGATCGTCTGCTGCATACAAAAACGCAGCGTCTTAAATCAGACGCTATTGCATTATCTGGGGTGGATACCTGATTCTGTCCTGTCATGCCAGCATGCTTTAAGCTGGCATGACAGATTCGTTAATTTCGCGCCGGCGAGTTAAAGATGGCAGCGTCCATACTATCATAGCTGGCTATCTTCCATTTTTTATTGACTTCTGTGACTTTGTTAAGGTTTCTATCGTCTTATCATCCGTTATTTTTCTGGTAAAAAATCTTATATCAGGCTCAGACGAATTTTGGCTCTTATTACTATCTAACTCTTTTAGCCTTTGATCCTCCATTTGTTCGACTGAAGCCTTTAATCTCTTTATATAGTCGCCAACAAACTCATAGGTCTCTGTTATTTTTTCATACGATTCGACGGCCTTCATAAAACTTTGAGGGGTCCCGGTGCCATTTTGATAACACTCAGCCACCTTAAGCTGAGCATAGCTATTTCCATTCTTTGCAAGTAATTTATATTCTTCAAACGCTTTTCTCTTATTTTTTATTCCTTCTACACGCTCGACTTCATTGTGCTGCATAATTGTTGACGGTTTTTTCCGTTCTAGTTCTAAATATTTTTCCCATACTAACGCGTTTAAATCCATCACTTCATCTAAAGCAGCGTCTATAAGATCCAAATATGTCATTTTTAAGGTAGTCGAATTTAAAAGTCGATTTACAAAATTACGTAATGATACCAATTGTGTTTCAGTCTTTTGAATCTTAGCATGTGGATCAGTGAGTTCTAAATTCTCATAAATGTATTCTAATTGCTGATATTTTGTCTCGATAGTTTTTAAAATTTCCTCGTACGTTTTCTTAAATAGATTGTAGGTATCGCGAATTTCTGTTCTGTAGTATTGGGCTTCAGCTTGATGAGCCACTTTGACTTCAGGATGGTTCTTTTTCTTCTTTTTTCCCCACATTTTTATAAAATTTTTCGACATGTTTTGCAAATTGTATGTTGGAGAAAAGGATGAGTTTAATTCCTGCAAAAAAGTCTTAGCTGCAGCGTTTAATTCTCTTACATCTGCTAACTCTTCTTTTAATAAAGCAATTGCATCTTTCTTGGCTTCTGCTCGTGAAGGGAAGCTTCCAGTGTCTTCTGCAGAGTTTTTATTCGGTTTATTTTCTTTCGCTATGTAGCCTTTAGCATTTCTAAAAGCGTTAGTCACATTGCTTATATCTTGTTTAGCCAACTCTTTTATTTGTTCTACTGTTAATGGCTTCGAAGCGTTTCCTGAAGTTTCTTTTATGTTGATTCCCTCGATTGAGTCTCCGGTTTTTATTTTAGTAATTAAACTGTCATCTCCATGCAAAGATAAATAATGACCTTCACCATTATAGGCAATTACCGGCACTGATCGCTGCTCTCCTAAGGAATCGTGCTGAGCATAATAATGGAGCGTAGTGGATGGAGATTTATCTGATGTTTCTAGAGATAAAAGCGGTATGCCTAAAGCATCTGATATTAGCTTCTGATAAAGATGAGTTGACCAATTTGGTGGTTTAATGCTATTGCTGGCCCCTATATCAATGAGATTTAGATTTTCTAACATTAAATTATCATGAGCCTTGGCAATATCTTCGGGTGCGAGCATAGGTTGTATAGCCTCGAGTATGAAACCCGCAGCCAACTGACCAACCTCATCAACTTCACGACAACATTGATAGATATTATCTAATGTCATTTTGCTTTCTTCATCATTATATAGGGCTCGAATTTCTTTGAATGCCTTATCCATTTTAGGATGATTTTCCAAACGCTTGAGGGTTCCCTCTGCCAGGTGTCTGAATCCATAATCGGTTTGTGAGCTAATAAAATTGTCGTAAAGTTGGTGATCAATCCTTGATTTGATAAAATTGGCGTAAAGCTCAGGGAAAGTTTTCATTTGTTCCATAGCGATTATGCATAGAAAATTTGGTGGAATGTCTACTTCGTAGCGCTCTTTTAATTGATCACTGATAGTATGAAATAGATCATGATCACTCACCTCCTTCAATGTCAAATTATATTCTTGAGCAGCTCTGAATACCGATGGGTATCTGTTCTTTATTGAGTTTAATTTATTTTCTTTCGCAATCTCATCGTTCCTAGCCTTTGTGAAAATGTCAGCGACTTTGTTTATGTCTTTTTCTGCTGCCAGTGCTCTTAATTGTTCTATTGTTAATGCCTTCGAAGCTTTTTCTGGAGGTTTTGTTATATTGACTCCAGCCATGAATGGATCACTTTTTAAAGCAGTTAAGTTAAATTGATTATGACCTTCACGCAGGGATGAATAGTGGCTTATACCGTTATAAGCAATTAATAGAGGTTCTTTTTCTTTAACGGTATCAACATCATTTTGTGCATAATAATCGAGAGTAACGGGAGAATTATCCTGTGGCGCTTTAAAACATAAAAGCGGTATATTTAAAGCATCTGATATTAGCTTTAGATGGATGTGATCTGCCCATTTTGGTTCTTCAACGCTGCCCTTTGCACCATTGAGATTTAGATGTTCTAACATCGAATTGGCATGCGTCTCAACGATCTCTTGGGGGGCGAGCAAAGAGCTTATGGCCTCGATTATGCAATTCGCAGCTTGCGTACTCACTGCATCAGTTTCGAGACATTGCGCATAAATCTCATCTTCTGTCAACGGTTTATTATTATACATCGCTCGAATGACTTCGAATGCATTAGCCATTTCTTTTTCGTATTTCTTTAACGTTTCCTTTGTCAGGTGTCTGAAGTTATAATCAGCACCTCCGCTAATAACATCAGCATAAATGTCAGGGAAAGTTTTCATTTGTTCCATGGCAATTATGCGTAGATAATCTGCAGATAGTGTTACGCCATAGCGCTCTTTTAATTGATCACTGATCGCATGAAATAAGCAATTGCCATCATCCTTCACATCCTTCAATATCAAGTGATATTTCTGGGCAGTATTTTGGAGTGCCAATGACCATTGTACTTCCTGGATTAGGCTTGGTTTATTATCTTTAGTTTCAAAAGGTAAACCTGACGTGCTTGACGATGAGTTACGGTCATGATCAAGCTTAGATTCAAAGCGAAGGGCAAGCATATATTCATCAACTAGTTTGAACGTGTCGTTTAAATGGTTAAAAACAGTTGTTACTTGTAAGTTTTTATTTTTATCTGTTTCTTCTCCATTCGCTGTTCGGCATAAGAAATTAATATACTGCTCAGTTATCTGTTCTTTGCTAATAGAAGTAGTACTTTTTATTTTTAAACCTAATTTTTCTAAAACCTCCTCCTGCTCTTTATTTAGAAGGTCCGTACTTAGAAAGTCCGTAGAAAGCTCATTTGATAATTTAAGATCAGATGATGAGCTTGAGGAAAGCTGTGAAGAGGGTTTTTGCTCTAATTCGACAAAAATGCCTTCAATAATCTGTTCACTGGAGAGTTTTGATTTATAAGGAGCATGTTTTCGCAAATTGTTGTAGGCATTTATATAATAACTAGAAGGGTACCCCGATTCCCCTATGTCTTCTTTACACATCTCTCTAAATTTGACATGCAACTCTTCTGCTGAACTCTTTAAGGTGAGTTTAAAAATTTTAAGGTATTCCTCTGCATTATTGACACGTGAAAAGTCCAATTGAAAGTCAGACTCTAAACGCTTATAAACTTCATCTAGCTCATCGACAGTTATTTTTTCATCTTTTGCGTTGCGATCTATTTTTGATAGTATAGCAAGATATTGAAAATTTATTTTTTCCGCGTCAGCAGATGAACTATCTAATTGTAAATCTGTCCTTTTTAAATCTAACATGTTTAAATCAGTCTTATGCATTTCATACAAAAACTCCCTCCCGGGCAGCTTGCTTGACGACTTAGGACTGGATGGTGAGGAAGTGCTAGCGGGTGATGGAGAGGTGTTTTCAGCTACTTTTGAATTAGCGGAAACTGCTGACTGTGTACTTGAAGAGTTGCTAGATGATGAACTTAAGGAAGACTGTGAAGAGGATTTTTGCTCACTGGATTCTCCAAATAAATTATCATAAGCCATTCTAACAATGCGTTCGTGAGTGAAATCTGATTTCAATGGAGGAAATAATTGCAAGTTAGCATAAGCAGCTACGATGTTAGCATTAGGCTCTAGATTACCAGTACCCCTCAACACTGCTTCTTGCCACTTCTTTGTATATGCATCATCAACCGCCTTTTTATTGATTTCCTGTGTTAATGTGAGCCCTAAAGTACTAAGGGTCTGCTTAACATTCTCAAAAAGCATATGTTGATCATTCAGGTCAAAGTTGTATTTTATACATTGATAAGCTGCAACTACAGCTTTCTCAGACACACCTTGTATTTCCTTGGTCAAGATTTTGAGTAATATAGTACTATACTGATCAATTACCTTTTGCTTGGGAATAGATGAAACACCATCTAATTTGAAACCTAAAATTCTTAAAGCCTTCCAGTGTATTGATTGAAACATTATCACATCGGATGATAGCTTAGGATCTAATGGTAAGGAGGTGGGCGATGGAATTGAGCAAGGTTGCAACAATGAGCCCGAAAACGAAGTTATAGTGTCAGCCATTTTACGAAAATGTTCTGATGTAGAAAGATCTGCATCTTCATAGAAGTCAGCCAGAAAATCCAATTCTTCAAATCGCTTGATATCTTCTGGAGTAACTTTTTTTTCTTCGATAGGCTTATCTTGGCTTGAAAGCGGTGTGCTAGAAGATGAGTTGTTAGATAACGAACTTGGAGAAGACTGTGAAGTTGATTTTTGCTCATTTACTTCGGATGTTTGAGAACCATATAATAACCTACGTGCCTCATTAGCAATATCTTGAGAGGTGGATGGTACTGCAAAAGAAGGAATTAAGCGCAATCTATCATAGGATTCTTGTAAATTTTTTTCAGGTTCTTCTTTAGAGTCGAGCAATGCATTGGACCACAAATTTAAATATTTGTCATGCACTTCCTCCGCTTTACTTGTTGGTTTGAGATCTAAATTCGTAAGATCGTTCTGGATAACATTATAAGCCTTATTAACCGCAATACCGTCTGGATCTATCTGAAATTCAGTATTTAAATAGCCATAACTTCCCCTGAAGCTACTTTCGGCCGTTTTACTTATTTTTTTCTCTTTTACGTTCCCACTGCTTTCGTGATTTATTATTAATAGTATGGTAGCAAAATGATCAATTATTTTTTGTTTGGCAATAGGTGAGTTTTTAGCTATGTTTAATAAACCTAATGCTTTTAAATACCCACAGTGTAGTGACGTTTCAGGCGTTATCGTTGTGTTATTTTGATTTTTCATAGTGTCATTGTGCTGCATTTCTAATACCTCTTATGGTTTTTGCGATTTATATTACGGACGCCCGCCCTGCCATTGAGCTCACCGGAAGGAAAACCGGCGGATACCTGGCAGGAACACAAAAAATGCGTAGCAATTCTGTGAAATGAGTTGTGAGACGGCATTAATCATGGACATATTTTATAATTATGTACCCGTATTGAGCAGATCAGTCTAACAGATTTATTGGTAATAGAAAATATCTTTGTTCCATAATATTGTAATATTGTCGACAACGGTTTTTTTGAATACAACTACAATAGTACAATAATTGGATTAAAAAGTATATAAAATGGTAAAAATATAAGTTATTAATTATAAAAAATACATCTAGCAGCATAGAATCTACATACAATATTTGTCATAATAAATATGATTTTTTTAGAGTTGGCCGATAAAAAATTAGGAGAACCCTTTCATGGGCCACACGCCACGCAAACGTTTTGGACAGCATTTTTTACACGATAAAAACATCATTCAACGCATCGTCGATTTTGTTGCTCCAGCGCCCAATGAACACATTGTCGAGATAGGCCCCGGGCAAGGTGCACTCACCATTCCTTTTTTAAGAATACTGGGTGAATTAGAAGTCATTGAAATTGATCGTGATTTAATTCCTGCATTAAAACGCCGCGCAGAAGATAAAGGCCATTTAATCGTTTATGAAGCGGACGCCTTAACATTCGATTTTATGCCCTTGATAGAAAAAAAAGGCGCTATGCGTCTCATCGGTAATTTACCTTATAATATTTCAACGCCTTTAATTTTTCATGTTTTAGCATATGCAGAACACATCCGCGATATGCATTTTATGCTGCAAAAAGAAGTGGTACATCGAATCGCCGCATTACCGAGCACCAAAGAGTATGGACGACTGAGCATTATGGTCCAATATCATTGTAAAGCCGAAGCTTTGTGTGATGTATCGCCGGACGCATTTTATCCACCGCCAGAAGTAGAATCGAGTATCGTACGATTGGTGCCTTACCATGGCATCGCGCCTCGTGCATTAAATTACCTACATTTTGCCAATATTGTGAAAACAGCATTTTCTCACCGCAGAAAAACATTACGCAATAGCTTGAAAGAATTAATTAACGATGTCGATTGGCAAAAAATTCCTATCGATTCACATTTACGGCCAGAGCAAATTGGGGTGAAAGACTACGTCGAAATCAGTAATCAAACGGTATCTCATTAATGCATTACGCCATCGGTGATATTCAAGGATGTTATGACGCACTTCGGGAACTTTTAGATCTCATTCATTTTAACGAAAAAGAAGATTCTTTATGGTTCACGGGAGATCTGGTAAATCGAGGACCCAAATCCTTAGAAACATTACGATTCATTAAGCAACTGGGATCGCATCATAAAATCGTACTCGGAAATCATGATTTGCATTTGCTGGCACTTTTACATGGTATACACAAAGGTTTTCATGAAGATACCTTAAATGACATTCTACACGCATCGGATCGGGAAGAGCTCATGCAATGGTTATCTACACAACCGCTTTTGCATTATGATGAAAAATTAGAATATCTCATGGTACATGCAGGGCTCGCGCCCGCTTGGGATCTTAAGACAGCCGCTACGTTGAGCCATGAAGTGGAAGCGATATTACAAAGTGAGAAAGCCAAAACCTTTTTTCAACACATGTATGGCAATTTTCCCGATCAGTGGGATCCGCACTTGCAAGGATTTGACCGTTTACGCTGCATTACCAATTATTTCACGCGGGCGCGACTTTGCTATCCTGATGGCCGCTTGGCGCTCGAGCATACAGAAAAAAAAGTAAAAGATCTTATACCGTGGTTTCAATTGCCGCATCGTCAGACGGAGAATGTAAAAATTATTTTTGGTCACTGGGCCGCATTGGGCGGTGTCACAGACACACCGAATACATTTGCTTTGGATACAGGATGTGTATGGGGATATGCATTGACAGCGATGCGGCTTCAAGATGAAAAAATATTTAGCGTGCGAAATGTGTGATGGATTTCTATCAAGTAAAGGCGTTGCGTACATGCCTCATTTTCGGCAGGGTTTCCTTAAGCAGCCTATTAGGCTTGTTCACTTGTAATTGTATCTCATTTGGGATACAATTATTTTAGAGGTAACTATTATGAGCAAAGCAGCATTTATCAGGGCACGTGTGGAGCCTAAATTAAAAATAATCGCAGAGCATGTTTTAAGTGAACTTGGTATTACACCAACACAGGCTATAACAATGTTATACACCCGCATTGCGCGTGAGCATGAATGGCCATTAGAGTTGAAAATCCCGAACGCAAAAACGGCTCGTGCAATTAGAGAAGCTAGGAAAGGAAAGGGTATAACCGTTTGTAAAGATGCGGACGATTTATTTAACAAATTGGAAGAGTCGTGAGTAGTAATTAATTTAATAGACACTGATAGACATTAATCCTCGTAAGTGATAATCTCTCGCCTTCATCAAGATCCGATAGGATTAACAATAACTAACAAGGATAAATTCAAAATGAAAGTCTATGCAATTAAGGAGTTTTCTTGTTTAATAGGAAGGTCGATCAAAACTTTACAAAGA
>JABDEF010000017.1 GCA_013287235.1 Gammaproteobacteria bacterium | reverse complement strand
GATTAATGAATTTCCACTCGATCGATTGAATACTATGTCTAATGTTTCAAAAAATACATTATTAAAACAAATTCAATATTTAGCGGATGTGATGGATAAAAGCATTAAAAGTCTTAAAAGTAGTCAAGAATATACGAAAGATGAAATACAAGTATTGATCGTTCGATTTCACACACTTTTAAAAATATATTTCACGTTAATGAAAAAATGTATGATTGCAATTCCAGATGATTATTATGAACACTGGTGTCGTTTGATACAAAAAGATGATAGATATAATTATAAATATCCTATGATTGATATCATTGAACGTATTTTTAATGAAAACAGCTATTCTACCAATCCTCGGCAATTGCAACCCTCTGGAAAATTATGTGTTGCATCGGTCAAAGTAGGAGGCGCTGCCTCTTTACAAAGACAAATGGTCAATCATATGAATGACATTACATCAGAAGATTTATTTAGTTTATTTCATCAAAATATATTAGCAAGCACGACAATATTAGATCAACATTCTGGATTACGAATCAATGAATTACCTGATACATTGATATTCATTATCAATTCTTTAGATACATTTGAACGTTTAGGCATTACACATCAACATCCGCATATTATTCTTGAATACAATATTCCTTTAAGAAATCATAGTGGGAAAATTATCGTAGAATATAATACAAGAGATGAGTCATTGGTCATTCATCAAAAATATTTCGGATATAACTGGGCAAATCGCATGGGTGTTTTATCCACTCTGATTGACTTTGAAACGTATCTTTTAAAAGCAGAGTCTATCAAAAAAGCATCTTATAATCAAAATAGTTTTTCCTTGGAATTTTCGATTAAAATTCAAAAAAGTCAAATTTCATCGATTCAATCATTTTTGAGAAAAACTTTAGGTAATTATTCTGATTTTTTAAATAATTCTGCTATAGGTGCGCTTTACACAGAGTTTCGTAAGGTTTTTAAAGGTATCAATGATCGATATTTTTATAATCATCCTAAATTAAGTTTCATCAGTGATGCGTGTGAAAATTTATTACGAGATCGCACATTTGATTTATCCGAAATCATGAAAAAAATAAACACGCAATTCATCGAATATGCAAAATCAGGCGATGTAGAAGGATTAAAAGCAATCAAACAAATTTTAACAAAAGAGGATTTTAAAAAAATACTCGAAACGCAAGATCAGAACGGAGATACAGCATTAATATCGGCAGCTTATAAGGGATATCAAGACATCGTTGATTGGATATTACAATTAGATACAGATGGACAAATACAAAATATCAAAAATAAAAGTGGTTTAACATATAAAGGCGGGCTGCATATTTGTGCATTGGTAAGACAAAAATCTTATAAAAAATTAGGTTTATATTATAAGGAGCATATAGTAGAAAAAGACAAAAATTCATTTTTAAAGGTACTGTCTGAACAATTATTTGAATGTGCAGAATCAGGTAAATTAGAAAGTATAATAGAAATATTAGATTTATCTATTTTTGAAGATTTTTCAAAGCTCCATGATTCACTTGGCAATACATTATTAAATGTTGCCGCAGAAGGAGGTCATTTTAATATTGTCAATTACCTATTGGAAAAGAATCAAAATGGGATATTGGATTATTATCCTCTTGCAAGAGGTTACATAAATGCTTTCAATAATAATAAATATGAAAAAATAAAAACCTTTTTTGAAGAGAAAAATCGTATTCCAGAAGATTTAAAAATAAAAATCTTTAAAGATTCTATCGGTTTAGCCGGTACACATTTTCATCAACTTGCCAAACAAGGTAAATTGGATGATATGAAAAAAATACAACAATCTTTTCCATCAGAATTATTTAAAAATATTTATGCATATACAAATACAAAAAATGATACCGCATTAACATGGGCTGCATTTCGTAGTCAGTTTGATGTGGTAGAATACTTGCTAACACTAGATACAGATCATTCATTACGAGCGATCAAAGACGAAAGTTACTATGACTATCTAGATTATGTTAATCAACACATTGCATATCAGGCAAGGCAGAAAAATTATCCAAAAATGAAGTTGTTACTAGAAAAGTTTGAAAATGCATCTTTGGGCTATTTAGTCAAAAGTAATCCACCAGAATCAGCTGAAACAATATTATCTGATCAGTTTATCGAATATCTTAATAAAGCCGATATATTATCCATGAAAGGAATGATTGAAAACTTGCCAAAATCTTTTATTTCTAAATTATTGATTGATCATAAAAAACAACTGAATTCTCATTTTATGGATGCACTTAAAAATCAAAAAATTAAAGTGTTGGATCAGTTTTTTTCAATATTTCAAGGTAATGCGATTAAAAATATACTAGGAAATGCGATCATTACTGCAGCAGTGGCAGCAGATCTCACAATACTCCGAAAATTAAAAAAATGTATCCCAGATGCTTTATTTAAAGAAATCCTCAACTTTCAAGATAAGGAAGGACAAACGGCTTTAATGGCGGCTTCAGTTCATCATAATACCTCATGTCTGCGATGGTTATTATCAGAGAAGGCCAATCGATCCTTGAAAAATAATAAAAATCAGAGTGCCTATATGATTGCAAAAAACATGAGAAATACAAATGCTGAACGTATTTTCATTAACGCTTCATCTCGTAAATTTCTTTATAAGTTTGTACGAAAAAATACATACACAGATGAAGATATTAATCTAATGGGTTTAAAGGCGAAAATATCTATTTAACGTTGATCTATAAAATATGTTCCGGATGCCGTTTTTTCTGAAGTATCCGCTTCAAATTTAACAGGGCTATTCGGATCAGTATTGTCGCAGGTGGTGGCGCTACCTGGATCGAGATGGATTATGCCATCACCACAATTATAGACATCGATACCACCGACATTATTTCCTTTATCCACATGAATCCTTATAAAAAGCTGATTTCCGGTAGGATTATCTATGACAAGAAACGGGTCTTCGGGTTTTAACGTCCATCTTTCCTGATCCGTCGTTACGAGGGGTGGCGCTTCATCCGCTCGAGTGAGCCCATTCCCCAACAATATAATGATTCCCAATAAAAAGATGAAGTTACGCATATTCATCTCCTTTTTATCCATATATATCATTATAACCTTATTCGTCATTCCAAAGCGTACACCTGAAAAATCAAGACGTTAGCGTTTTATTCTACGTGCTAAAATAATAGATAGAGGGATAATATATGAAAATTCATACTCTCAGTATTCTCGCGCTATTATTAAGTAGCCAAATTTACGCTTACGAAATGAGTGGCGTATTGAAAGATGAAAGTGATGGCACATTTTCTGTGACGATTGTAAGTCAGGATGGTGAATTGGAATTTTATGGAAATGCCTATAAACAAGCTGATGGAACGCTGACTATCACGGTCAATGGGCAAAGTAATGAAACCTATATCGGTATTGCAAATCAGACCTCTACAGGGGATTATCAGATGATATTGCGAAATAATACATCCGGTAATCTTGCGTATGGTAATTTAGAAGTGGAAGAATAAAAATTTGACTTATCTCTTCTAAAATGATATATTTTATAAGTTAAAATTAATTTATTGTGATATTTATGAATCTACATACATCACAGTGTTTCCTCAATAAATCCTATTTTCTAGGTTTTTACGCATTTTTTCGTTTTTATTTTGGCTCTTAAGCCAAAAATACTCTCCTATCACATCGTAACAATCCAGTTTCAAAAATCAGAAAACAATTTACTGTGAGTATTTATTATGAATTTAATCGTTAAAAAGACACCCCGATTAATGGGAAAAATTACAATACCCGGCTCAAAATCACAAAGTATCCGGGCGTTATTTTTTGCATTACTTTCCAAAGGTGAAACAAGCATTTCAAATTTTTTACTATCAGACGACACAAAAGACGCCATGCGCGTATGTGAAAATTTAGGTGCCAAATGTATTGAAAAGCAGGATAAAATCATTATTCAAAGTCATGGATTACCTTTGCGTCCAACGGTTGATGCCATTCATACCGGTAATTCCGGCATTACCACGCATTTTGTGTTACCCCTTTTGGGTTTGCGAGAAAATACACAAAAACCTCTCCTATTAGATTGTGGTGAACAAATGCGACAACGACCTATTCATGCATTGGTAAAAACATTAAGAATATTAGGCTTAGACATTCAGTATTTGAATCAAGAGGGTGTGCTTCCCATACAATTAAAGGGTGATTTATTAGGTGGAAAAGCTGAAGTCGATGGCAGCACGTCACAATATTTATCTGCATTATTAATTGCATTACCACTCGTGAAAAATGCGAGTACGATCACAGTGAAGCATTTATGCGAACGTCCCTATGTAGACATGACACTCTCTTGGTTAGATAAAAATGCGATGACTTATAAACATATACAAGAAGGTGATATTGATTCCTATCATATCGAAGGCAATCAACAGTATAAAAATTTTCGCACAACCATACCAGGCGATTTTTCATCTGCCTCTTATTTTATCGCAGCAGGTGCACTTTTAGATGGAGAAATTGAAATTGCAGGGTTAGATATGAAAGAAAAACAAGGCGATAAAGTGTTGGTTCCCCTTTTACAAGAAATGGGGGCAGATATCACTATTTCAGAATCTCGTCTCATTATTCGAGGCGGAAAAAAATTAAAAGGGATAACCATTGATGCGAAAGAAATACCAGATTTGTTACCCACCCTCGCTGTGATTGGCACTAAAACAGAAAATAAAATGGAAATAAAAAATGTTCCGCACGCTCGCATTAAAGAAACCGATCGTATTCACTCCATGACGGAAGGATTAAAACGTTTAGGTGCACGAGTAGATGAACATCCCGATGGCATGACGATTTATCCAAGTACACTCCATGGTACGACAGTCAAAGGATATGGTGATCATCGAACCGTGATGGCATTAGGCGTTGCAGGCATGCTAGCAGAGGGCGTGACAATCATTGAAGATTACCAATCGATACAAAAAACTTTTCCGGAATATATCACATGCATGCAGCGCTTAAAGAGTCAAATGGAGATACAATCATGAAAGATGAAAAACATATTATTTTGATTGGTTTTAAAAATACGGGAAAATCCACCGTAGGACGCATGCTTGCACATGATATTCAAAAAAACTTTATCGATTTAGATGAGCGCATCGAAGCGATATATACGGAAAAAACACAAGAAAAATTATCTTGTCGTCAAATCATGTATAAACAGGGTGAATCCTATTTTCGTGCACTAGAAAGTGAAGCGCTGAACGACGCGATTCAATCAGAATCTGCTGTGATTTCCTTAGGCGGAGGTGCGCCTTTAAGAGGTGAAAATCAAACTTTAATTAAGCCTTACCTTATCCTCCACGTGACTGCACCGCGTGGTATAGTATTTGAAAGGATTATGATAAATGGACGACCTGCATTTTTTTCGCCCGATGAAAGTCCATTTGAATTTTTTACACGCATTTGGGAGGAGCGTGAAAAGGTATATAAAGAATTGGCAGATATGATGGTGAATAATAATGGTACACTTTCACAAACCGTGGAACTCGCAAAAGAAGCGTTGGATGCATTCAAAGTGAGGAAAATAAAAACATGAAAAAAATTCTTTTAATGCACGGTGCGAATTTAAATATCCTTGGAAAACGTGATCCTAAACATTATGGAAATGTGACACTTTTCGATATCGAAAAAATCACAAAAGAGGAAGCCAAAAAATTCGAATATGACGTGATAACATATCAATCCAATTGTGAAGGAAAATTAATTGATACGTTACAAGCAGAAACGCCGCATTGTAAAGGGATTATTATCAATCCAGGTGCATTCACACATTATAGTTATGCTTTGTATGATGCTTTGTTAGATACACAATTACCGATTGTTGAAGTGCATCTTTCTGCCATTCATAGCCGAGAAAAATGGCGTTCGCACTCAGTGACAGCACCTGCGGCGATCCAAGTGATTTGGGGGAAAAAAGAAATCGGATATAAAGATGCGGTAAGAGTTCTTGTGGAGTACATACAAAAATGTTAATAACGAATCAAACAAAATTAAATATGGTGATTGGGTATCCTTTAACGCATACCAAAAGTCCTTTATTGCATAATACCGTGTATGAAGCATTAAACATAAATGCGGTTTTGTTAGCATTTCCACATGAGAGTGTAGCATCATTGATTTCTTCCATTAAAACATTATCCGTTGGGTTGACAGCGGTGACGATGCCATTTAAGGAAGCCGTATTACCTTATTTGGATGTGCGTAATCCTGAGGTTGACGCATTAAAAGCGGTGAATACGCTGATCCAAACCGAAGGTCACTTAAAAGGATTTAATACGGATGTCGATGGAATTGAATTTGCATTACGCGACGTAGCTATCAAATCAAAAAATGTTTTACTGATGGGTGCGGGAGGCGCTGCAAGAGCTGCCGCATATCTTTTACAGAAAAAGAAAGCAAATATCTTTTGGTTCAATCGCACTGTAGAACGTGCGAAAAAATTGTCAAAAGAATTTGGGGGCGAGATTTTGGATCAAAAAGAAATCGAAACAAAAACATTTGATATTATTATCCATACAACGCCGTTAGGTATGTATCCAGATCAAGATAAAACACCTTTACCCGATTATCCTTTTCAAAAAAATCAAGTCGTTTTTGATATGGTATATAATCCACTACATACGAAATTATTAATAGATGCAAAAAGTAAAGGTGCAAAAATTATTTCTGGTTTAGAAATGTTTATCGGTCAAGGATTACGTCAAATTGAGTTATGGACAGAGCAAACTTTTATGAACGACAATTTATTAAAAAAAATAAAAACCGTGCTTACGAGGTAAATATTATGAATTACATGCTCATCAAAAAATTACCGCCCATTGAAGAAATTATTCAAATGTTTCCTTTATCGGAAGCAGGTTACAAAAAAATCATGCAAGATCGAAAAGAGATCAGTCAGATTTTAGAAGGTAAAGATCATCGATTGTTGATAGTGGTCGGTCCTTGTTCTGCATGGCCTAAAGAAGCAGTTTTACAATATGCCAAAAAATTAGCGACATTAAATGAAGAAGTGAAACATGTCTTAAAACTGGTTATGCGTGTCTATATTCAAAAACCACGTACGACAAAAGGTTGGACGGGTCCAGTAAATCAACCGGATCCTTTTGGATTTCCTGATATTGAAACAGGCATCAAGTATACGCGAGATATGATGGTAAAAGTGGTGGAAATGGGTCTTCCGATTGCAGATGAAGCATTATTCACGCATAATTTTAAGGGATTTTTAGAATTGCTCTCTTATGTTGCTATCGGTGCACGAAGTGCCGAAGACCAAGAACATCGCATTTTTGCCTCTTCTATCGATTGTCCTGTCGGCATGAAAAATCCGACACATGGATCACTTGCGGTCAGCGTGAATAGTATTGTCGCCGCACAATCAGCGCATGTGGCAGTCTTTGATGGTTATGAAGTGCAAACCTACGGGAATCCACATGCACATTTAGTATTGCGAGGAGGTAATCTTGCGCCTAATTATTCTAACGCACATTTAGATGAAGTAAAAATGCATATGAAGAAACACAATATTAAAAATCCCGCAATGATGATTGATGCGAGTCACGATAATTGTTTGGTGAATGGTAAAAAAGACCATCGACGACAAGGAAAAATTATTTTTGACGTTTTAGATAACTTAGAATCAGATGCAGCCTTAAAAAAATTAGTGAAAGGGTTCATGATAGAAAGTTTTATGAAAGAAGGTAATCAAATCGTTGATCAAGCGTTACCACATAATATTGATTTGGATGGTTTATCTATCACAGATCCCTGCTTAAGCTGGGAGCAGACAAAAGAATTACTGATCTCATTGGCAAAAAAAATGGAAAAAATGAGAGAGCGTACATTATGAAAAAACTGCTTAAAGTAAAAATTCCAGCCAAGGCAATATCTTCATATCCTATCTTTATTGATTCGGGATTGATGAAAAATATTCGTCTATGGTTACCCAAACATTCAGAAAATATGGTTATCATTACGGATACGCAGGTACAAAAACTTTTTGCAAAAAAATTGCAAGAGACATTAAAAAAATATACAAAAAAAATCACATTACTGGCATTTAAATCTGGTGAGTCATCAAAAAATTATAAGACAATACAAACATTAACGGAGAAAATCTTACAAAGACGTTTTGGTCGTGATACGGTATTATTAGCAGTGGGCGGTGGTGTTGTCGGAGACTTAGCCGGATTTATTGCGGCAACGTATATGCGTGGTATCCCTTATATTCAGATGCCAACGACATTGTTATCTATGGTCGATAGTAGCATCGGTGGAAAAACAGGGATAAATACGCCGCAAGGTAAAAATTTAATAGGCGCTTTTTGGCAGCCTTCCGTTGTTGTAACGGACATCGATTGTTTGAAAACATTACCAAAAATACATTTAATTAATGGTTTGATTGAAGCATTAAAAATGTTTTTAACGAATGATAAAAAAAGTTTTTATTATGCAGAAAAAAATATCGATGATATTTTATCACTTCAAAAAAACATTTTAATAAATACTATCTCACGCGCACTTCGCATCAAAGCAAGCATTGTGACTTTAGATGAAAAAGAAAAAAATGCACGTATGATTTTAAATTTTGGTCATACCATCGGCCATGCGATTGAAAATATCACACAGTATAAAATGCTACATGGATATGCTGTTGCGTTAGGTATAATGGTTGAAGCTAAAATCTCTGAAATTTTGGGTATTTTAAGCAATGAAAATTATGAAATCATTTATCGGATTTTTACCAAGTTCAATATTTCAGGCAAAAAATTAAAAACTTTAAATATTGATAAACTTATTCTCGCCACAAAATCAGATAAAAAAAATCGTACCGGCAAAGTACGTTATGTGTTATTAAAAAATATTGGAGATATATATAAAAAAGATAAGCAATACGTGCATTCAGTATCAGATCGTATTGTAAAAAAAGCAATTCTGACAGTGAGAAATTCCTTCCCCACGCGAAGCTAAGGGGAAGGAATGTTGATAACAGTACGGAGCGTAACATAACTATGACAGGCAACACATTTGGTCAACTATTTAAAATCACAACGTGTGGTGAATCCCACGGCGGTGCGATTGCGGTCATTATCGACGGATGTCCGCCTGGGTTAGAGATAACAGAAGAAGAAATTCAGCGAGAACTCGATCGTCGTAAACCGGGTCAAAGCCACATTACAACACCACGTGCTGAAAAAGATCGTATCCATATTTTGTCAGGCATTTTTGAAGGAAAAACGACGGGCACACCCATTTTATTATTAACCTATAATGAAGATATGCGCCCAGAAGATTATGCGGAGATGAAAGATTTATATCGGCCATCACACGCAGATTATACGTATTTTATGAAATATGGGAGGCGTGATTATCGCGGAAGTGGAAGAGCAAGTGCTCGAGAAACACTTGCACGCGTGGCAGCGGGCGCCATTGCCAAAAAATATTTAAAGTTAAAATTAAATATTGAAATATTAAGTTATGTTGAACAAGTGGGACATATTCGTACGGATATCGATTTTAGAAAAGTGACAGCCGATGCTATTGAGAAAAATATTATTCGTTGTCCTGACGATTCTGTTGCAACTTCTATGATTCAATTGATTGAAGAAGTAAAAAATGTCGGTGATTCTGTGGGCGGCATTATTCGTGGTGTGATTTGTCATGTACCGCCCGGTTTAGGAGAGCCGGTATTTGATAAATTACCGGCTGATTTGGCAAAAGCCATGTTAAGCATTAATGCTGTCAAAGGTTTTGATATTGGATTAGGATTTCAGTCCGTGACTTTACGTGGGAGTGAACATAATGATCCTTTCCGTGTGGATCATGGCAAAGTGAAAATTGATAAAAATGATGCAGGTGGTACATTGGGCGGTATTTCAACCGGTGAAGATATTTATTTTAGAGTGGCATTTAAGCCAGTTTCGACCATTGCAATTTCTCAGCAAACAATCACACGAGATCTTGAGCTTGTCACACTCGATGCAAAGGGGAGACACGATCCTTGTGTATTACCTCGCGCAGTTCCGATTGTCGATGCGATGGCAGCATTAGTGATCATGGATCATTATTTAAGATATATTGCGCAATATGAAAAGGTGAGTGTAAAATGAAAAAAGTGATTTTAGGTTTATCTGGTGAACGAGGTTCTTTTTCAGAAGAAGCTGCATTACTTTATATTGAAAAATCCGGTATCGATGCGACATTGGATTATTTAATTGATATGGAAGGTGTATTGTCTGCGCTTCATTTGGGAGATATTGATATCGGTGTTTTCCCTGTGGTTAATAAACGCGGTGGTTTAGTGACGATGGCTTTTGATGCGATGGGAAAATATTTATTTACGCCTATCGATCATTTTTGGATGGATGTACGTCAATATCTTTTGGTAAAAAAAGGTGTGCAACCTAATGAAATTCAACAAATTGTTTCACATCCACAAGCCATTTTACAATGTCAACGTTTTTTACAGAATGATTATAAAGATATTAAAATTATTGAATGGGAAGATACCGCAAAAGCTGCGAAAGATTTAGCGCTGGGGACATTGGATTATAAGAGTGCGATTATTGCACCTTTACGTTCAGCAGAGATGTATCAATTAGAAGTGCTTTCTGAAAATATTCAAGACGAAAATCCAAATTTGACAGCATTCATTGTAGCGAAGAGGTACATATGAAATTTGGTATTATCGGTTTTGGGCGCTTTGGAAAATTGTGGTCCAATGCATTGTTACCTTACGGCGAAGTGCTTATTTATGATAAACAAAATATCTTAAATGATGAAATGAATAAATTCCAAGTGGCGACATTAGAAAAAATCGTAAAAGTCGATATTTTATTTTTAATGGTACCCATTTCTGAATTTGAAAATTGTTGCCATGCGATAAAAGATTTAATCGATAAAAACACGCTGGTCGTTGATTGTTGTTCTGTAAAAGTTCATACGGCGTCTGTGATGAAGCGTGTTTTTCAGGAAGGGCAAGCCACTCTCCCTACGCATCCTTTATTTGGTCCCGACTCTGTTAAACGTCAAGGTTTGAAAGGCCAAAAAATGGTGATTTGCGAAAATAAAAATATGAATCAAAATGAAATACAATTTAAACATATTTTACATCAAATGGGTTTAAAATTATTAATCACAACGGCGAGCGAACATGATAAACAAATGGCGCATTCACAAAGTTTGGTGCATTTTATTGGACGCGGGCTCAAAGCATTGAATTTGCATCATCAAGAACTTGCAACACCTGATTTTGAAGCGTTAATCAATATCAATCATATGGTGGTTCATGATACTTGGCAGTTATTTTTGGATATGCATCGTTATAATCCTTATGCAAAAAGTATTCGTGAAAAATTTATTGACCAATTATCATTGTTAGATGACGAAATTAACGTGGAGAAGGAGAAAATAAATGCAAACGATTAGACATTTACGGTTACAAATCGATAAAATTGATAAAAACATTATTAAAAATTTAGCAAAACGAGACAAAATAGTCATTAGCATTGGTAAATTAAAAAATAAATCATCAAAAAAAATCCTTGATACGGATCGTGAACATTATTTGATGCATTTATACGAAAAATTAAGTGAAGATTTTTCACTTAAACCATCTTATGTAAAGCGATTGTTTAAGATTATTATTACGCATTCGAGGAAACTGCAACGTTATTAAACTAAATTTGTCATGCCGAGCATGCTTTAAGGCTTCCATCCAGCAGAGCCTTTCTGGATGGAAGCCTTAAAGCACGCTGGCATGACAGAGCAATAAAAGGAATCTGTCAATGAAAAATGGATATGCTCAATGTAAGTTTTTTATTTTTAACACGTTAAATAATGTAAAAAATCAAATGTATGGTATGCCGTATGTTATCAGTACATTTCATTATTTTAAAAGAATGATACAAAGTGACATTTGGTCTAAAATGCCAAAAATTATTGATAGTGGTTTGATGCAGAGTGCTGGTTTCTCATATCTCTGGGAAATTGGTTTCGCTCGCGTACCCGGCATGTCTGCATGGAATGAATTGAAATATATGATAATGGGTACGGTTTTTTTAGTTTCAGCTTATTATAAGTATGAAGAAACAAAAAACGATTTGAATGATCAAGCAGAAATAGTTATTCAAAAAGCAAATGAGGTGGTACAGGTTTCAGAAGAGATTTTTTTTAAAGATGCAGAATTATTAAAACAAGGGGGATATGCGTTTGATGATGCGCATGCGATTACGATTCATGCGCCTTATACTTCAGATGAAAATTCACATCTAGAAATTCGATTGGATGCCAAGAAAGAAATGCGCTCCTATGCGAATACCGTATTCGAATTGATAATAAAAGCATTAAGTACCACGTCATTTCCTCCTTTTTATATCATTTTGTCAAATTTCATGGTTATATTATCTTATTATGATAATGAACGATATTCATCAACACAAATCGAAAAAAGAAATTTATTACGTGATAAAATGTTAGCAATAAAAAACCACGTAGATGTTTTGCAAAAAAAATTCGGTACAAAGGAAGAATTGAATCAATTACTTCACTTGGCTGAAATTGCGACTCATCAAGCCATTACCATCGAACCATTGGATGATGGTGATGAATGGGAAGATTCAAGTATTGTCCGATTTTTTGAGTGGCCCCCCATGCAATGGATGTCTTCCTTATTGCAAGGGTGTGCCATGGCATCGGGTATCTCTACGTTGATGCAGCTATTTTTAAAAACTTCTCTTCCATTTCATTTTATTTCTTTAGCCTATGCTTTTAAACGTGCGCATGATTTTTATCAAAAAGAAACATCTCTTATCCATTTTCGACATGAACTTACCCAATTTTATTCTGAATTAATAGATATTCAAAATATAAAACTTTTACCAGCCAAAGCGCTCATGTCGGCTCAAGCGACGTTTTTAGCATTGGAAGATACGAATGATTGTCAAATAAAGATATATGATCCCAAATCTTCAGAGGTTACTATTGATATCTCGGATGATTTTGATGAACTTTTAGAGACGGCCGAATCTTCCATTCCATCTGTAAAAGAACGTGGTACAATACTTTTTTTTAGAAAAGCGGCATCTTCTAAGAATGAAATGAGAACGGCAAGTTTAAAAGGAGATAATTGTGCTGATAGAATGTTTAGGTGAATTTTGGGGAACCCTTTTTTTAATTATTCTTGGTGATGGTGTCGTTGCGGGTGTTTTGTTGAAACAATCAAAAGCCTATCATGCAGGATGGATTGCAATCACAACGGGGTGGTGTATTGCGGTAGTCATTGGAATATTCGTTGCACAATCTGCGGGTTCTCCCAATGCAGATATTAATCCCGCAGTTTCTTTTGCTAAATATTGGCTAAATTTATATTCTTTTAACAAAATGCTATCTTTTATGGTTGCACAAATCGCTGGTGCGTTTGTAGGCGCTATCATTGTATGGCTTGCGTATTTACCACACTTTCAAGAAACGGAAGAAGCATTACTCAAACTTATGGTTTTTTGTACAGTACCCGCCATAAGAAAGTTCCGTTATAATTTTTTATGTGAAGTGATTGCAACGGCCGTGTTAATCATGGGGGTTGCCGCTATTTTTGGTAAAGCAACCCCCCAAGGGCCTGTCAGTGGTCTTGGTGCATTTCTCGTCGGATTATTAGTGTGGGGTGTCGGTTTGTCATTAGGTGGTCCCACAGGATATGCAATTAATCCAGCACGTGATTTTGGTTCTCGCTTGGCACATGCGTTCCTTCCCATTCCGGGTAAAGGGCCATCTGATTGGTCTTACGCTTGGATTCCTGTGATTGCGCCATTAGTTGGCGGATTTATTGCAGCAATATGTTGGCGTGGTATTTTTCTTTGATGAAACCGTTACCCCGTTCTTTTTATAATCGTGATACGATGGTAGTTGCCAAAGCGTTGTTGGGAAAGTACCTTGTACACGTTGTCAAAGGGATAAGATATATTGGTAAAATCGTTGAAACAGAAGCCTATCTTGGACCGCATGATCTTGCAGCGCATTCTTCAAAGGGTTTAACGAAACGTACTCAAGTGATGTTTGGCGAACCGGGGCATGCGTATGTGTATATGATTTATGGGATGTATTATTGCATGAATATCGTGACTGAACCAGCAGGTCATGGATCTGCGGTATTATTACGTGCTTTAGAACCCATTCAAAATGTGCGTGAACGGACCAATGGGCCCGGTTTATTGTGTAAAGCGATGCATATTGATAAACAGCTTCATGGCCATGATCTTTTAAGCCAGGATCTTTACGTAATGGCGGGAGAGCAATCCGAATCGATGGTGATTGTTAAGAAACCACGTATTGGTGTAGATTATGCAAGACATTGGGCGAAAAGACATTTACGGTTTTATGTGAAAGGGAATGCTTATGTTTCGAAACGTTAAAGATAGCCTCTGTCATGCCAGCTTAAAGCATGCTGGCATGACAGGGGAAAAAAGGTAATATGAAATCAGACTTATTTTATTCTTTAGGATTTGGCATACATAAATATCGTTGGTTTATTATTCTCCTTTGGTTTTTATTGATCATTGCATCATTACCTTTTACACCCTATGTTATCACCCCTTTTAAAAATATTGGTTTTATCGATCGCGCATCAGAAAGTGCACGCGCAAATGATACTTTAAATAAACGCTTTGGATTCAGCTATAATCAGTTTATTGTCATCTATCACAGTGATTTGATAAAGGCGACTGAACCCAAATTCATCAATGAAATGAAACAATCTTTGTCCGGTTTTAAACATTTTCCTGTCAAAAATCAAATCATATATCCTGATATTCATAATAAACAAATTTCAGAAGATAAACATACCGCTTATGCAATTATTTATTTTGAAGGACCAGAGGAAGCGAGTCAGCAGTTATTACATGATTTTAAAATGACACTCAAAGAACCTTTTGATTTGGATATGCGTATTGGTGGTGAGCCTGTGTTCTTAGATGATACTCAGAGGCAAACACAAGTCGATCTTTTTAAGGCGGAATATATTGCAACACCGGTTGCCATTATTACGATGTTAATTGTTTTTGGCACCGTTGTTGCGGCCAGTATTCCAATTATTCTGGGTGGTGTTTCTGCATTTTTGATTTTAATGACGTTGTACTTTTTAGGACATATATTTTCGTTATCCGTTTTTACTTTAAATATTGCATTGTTATTGGGAATTTGTTTAAGTCTAGATTATGCACTTCTCATTGTGAGTCGATTTCGAGACGAATTAAAAAATAGAGGAACGATAGAAGAAGCCATTGCAGTCACGCTTTCAACGGCAGGAAAGGCTGTTTTTTTTAGCGGTCTTGCAGTATTTATTAGTTTAAGTGCTTTGTTATTTTTTCATATTGATGTACTTTTTTCTGTTGGCATGGGAGGATTGGCTTCCGTTTCAGTATCGGTACTCACCGCTATTATTCTTTTACCTGCCATTCTTGCGATTTTGAACCATAAAATTAATCGGCTAAGACTTCCCTTTAGCAAAACAGGACCATCATCGGATAACCCGCATTATGGATGGGTCATTAATAAAGTCGTGAAACGTCCTGTCATTTATTTTTGTATGATTCTTTTTATACTTTTCGCGTTGGGTTATCCATTTTTCAAGGTGGAATTAGGCATATCTGATTTTCGAATTTTGCCAAAGACTTTAGATAGTCGGGAAGTTTATGACCTTTTTGAATCAGAGTTTGGGGAGAGTCGTATGTCTCCCATTTTAGCGGTTGTACAATCACGCAATGAAAATATTCTCACGTCTAGAAATATTGATGCATTATACAATTTCGCAACACAATTGATAAAAAATCCATACGTTTCAGATGTGAGCAGTATTGTAAGTACGAATCCTCGCCTTACAAAACAACAATATAATCAAATGTATGCCATGCCAAAATCACAATTGCCCGAAGGCGTGCAAAAACTTTTAAAAATGACAACAACGGGTGATTTAACGGTCATGACGATTGTGAGTAAAACCAATAGTAATTCTCCCGAAACGCGTGACTTGATTAAAGCGTTACGAGACACGAAGCTTAAAAATCATTTAACCCTAGAGGTGACAGGTGCTTCCGCGAATACCATTGATGTACTCGGAAGCATTGGCAAAACCTTTATTTATGCATTTTTATGGATTGTGATATTTACTTATATTATTTTATTACTATTTTTGCGTTCTGTTATTTTACCATTAAAAGCGATTTTAACGACCATATTGAGCTTATTTGCGAGTTATGGTGTACTCGTATTAATTATTCAACAAGGTTTTTTGCACGGATTATTTAACTTTGAACCGCAAGGATTGTTAGATATTAGTTTGTTAATCATCATTTTTTGTGCCTTATTCGGTATTTCGATGGATTATGAAGTGTTTTTATTAACGCGAATCAAAGAATATTATGAACAATCCCATCAAACTATCGAAAGTATTGTTTTTGGCATTAATCGTAGCTGGAAAATTATTACGAGCGCTGCCATTATTGTGATTTTGATTTGTTTTTCGTTTATGTCTGCGGATGTTCTCATTGTAAAAGCGTTTGGGTTGGGTATTGCGGTTGCCGTTTTTGTCGATGCCTTTATCATTCGTACCCTTCTTGTTCCTGCGGTCATGACGATTTTAGGAAAATGGAATTGGTATCTACCAAAGTGGTTAGATAAAATTTTACCTAATATTTCATTTGACCCCGAGGAGCGATAAACTCTCTCATTCTCGCTTTCGGACATTCCCCACCATAAACCGATACACAAAATTGGATTCTTCATTTTCAAGTTTGTGCTCCAGTTGTGTATCCCTTTCAAAATGTTCTAAAAGCTCATCCGGTGTTATGTGATTACTCATTAATTTTCGTACACAAAAGCGTGCAGAGGGTTTAGCCGTTTTATAAATTCCAATCAATAATTGATTAAAATTTTGTTGTGACATATAAGATGCGATATCAGACATAGAAAAAGCATCAAATTGAGCGGGTTCAGTATGATTCAAAAAATCGATAATATTACTGGTTTGAAATTGTAATTTATGCAAATTGACGCGAATTTTTTGATATCCCTCAAATGTTAAATAAGGTAAATAGGCGTTTTTTTGTATTTTACCTGTTAAAACTAATTGTATAAGCGCACTTTTTTTTGCGAGATGATTATTTAAATAATTTAACATTCTCTGATAAATATAGTGTCCTGGATGAATGGAATCATCAATATATGAAATAATACCAGGGTCATTTAAAATAAATTTCATCATATTAGGATTAAGAATAAATTCAAAAAACTTTCTAAAAGCCTTCGTATCCCAAGCGGTTCCAACATAATCCTGTTGTAATGCAATATCATCAAAAGAGAGTAATGTTTTGATTTTCTGAAATCGTACTATTTTAAATAGTTTGGAAGCAACTTTCGTTAATCGTTCGACACGTCCTTGATAGAGGATGCCTTTTTTGATCATTTTTTTATGTCGTTCCCAATGATTTCTCGCATTTGTCGATAAATGGGGTTTTAATTGTTGGAAAGTGTTTTCACGATGCCGACTCTCCGTACATCCCAAAAAAGCAAGATAGGCTTCATAATCCAATAAAGCAATCGCTGCCATCTTAAGTTCTAATAGGTAGGTTTGTATGGCATTCATGTCGATTGAGAAGACCTTGGCACAATCTGTCAATAAAAGATGTAAGGGTCTATCGCCGCTTGCGGTCACACAAATAATATAATCATTGGGCTTAATACATAATGCTTGTTCTTCAACGTTCCAATCTTCGTTTCCGAGACTATAATTTAATCTGTTATAAAAATCCATTTTAAACCTTCAAAGTAGTGTTTGAGATAAATAATTTGGTAAAAAGCACCAAATTATTTATCTCAAAATCAAAAACTATCCGTCTGTTTATAAAATAATGATACATCATTTCTAGTATTTTGTTTATAATATTTTTAGATATTAAAAGGGAAATTTAGAAAAATTTGAGGTTAAAATTTCAGATAAGTCTTTTGGTTGCTTTTTACCAAAAGACTTATTTGAAAGCTTATATAAGGATTTAGAATGGTCAAAGATATGGATGGTTTCTATTTTGAAGCAGGATTCCCCGGTCTTCTCACCTCTAAACATGCGCCATTACATGAAGATGAATTTCTGCATATAGTCGCGAAAAATCGAGATGCCCTCATGCAAAACCTGTTACAGTGCGGCGCCTTGCTTTTTCGAGGGTTCCCTGTTCAATCTGCCCATGATTTTTCCCGGTTTATTCAAACATTAAAATGGGGTGAATTTGTTAATTATATTGGTGGTGATAGTCCACGTGATAAAGTGGAACACGGAGTCTATACGTCAACAGAAGCACCACCCTCTGTACATATTCCTTTACATCAAGAATTATCTTTTATCAAAAACTTTCCTCGGCATATTTATTTTTTTTGTGAGATACCACCAGATGCGCATGGCGAAACGATTATTGCAGATGCAAGACGTGTTTATCATGCATTTTCAAAGGACTTTCGTGAGCGTTTTCAACAAAAAGGATTGACATATATTTCACGTTATTATTGTCGAAGTAAAGTCATGGCGCTTTTGAATCGATGGCAGCGTTCACATAAATCATGGATTGAAGTTTTTGAAACGGAAGATAAAAACGAAGTTGAAAAAAAATGTGTAACGAATGATTTTGCATGGCAATGGTTGAAGCGTAATTGGATTGAAATAAAACAAACAAGGCCAGCATTGCATATTCATCCTGTCACCCATGAATCAGTTTGGTTTAATCAAGCACATCTTTATGATTTTAATCCAAGATTACTGGGTTTCAAACGTTACATAGGCGCACAAATTTTTTATCGTAAAAAAACACGGTTGCATGATATTTTATTTGGAGATCAAAGCTTTGTCCCGCGCGAAGATATTTACCATATTCTCGATGTTTTAAATGAAAATACGGTTGCTTTTCCTTGGATGCGAGGAGATGTACTTGTGTTGGATAATATTCTTGCCATGCATGGACGTGCGATTTTTCGGGGGAAGAGGCGAATTTTGACTGCGCTTACTGCTTAAGCAAAGCTACTGTCATTCCCGCTTTCGCGGGAATGACAGAGACTGTTAATCCACTCGTTTCCAATGCACCGTACGGCCTAATAAAGGTAATTTCATATAAGCACGAAAATACATTTGTTTAGCATCTTCAGATAACGTAATTTTGCATTGATATATTTTACCAGAATCCGTATCTAAAACGGTGCCATTTCGCCATTCATTATTTTGGAATTTTAAACCTTCAATAATTGTCATTCCGATATAGGGTTTATTTTTTTTATCTCCAGGGCATTTTACACATTTATCATCTCGAGGATCTAATATTTTTATGACGTCTGCTTGGTATGAATCACCGATAGGGTAAAATCGAACGATTGAACGTGGTTTATCATTAAGATCATAGGTTTTCCATAACCCTGTCAGATCTTCTGGATTAACGGCATAAAGCTTTGTTAACCCTATCATCCCTAATAAGAAACAAAGTAAATATTTCATCACATCATCCTTGTATATTGTTGCAAGCAATAAACCCTGTTGATAGAATACCTGTCTCTTTACTAAAATATACCAGGATGGATAAAATGAAAAGGATTTTAGCGCTCTCTGCGTTATTTTTGAGTGTTTCTTGTTTTTCTTCTACGTTTCCCACTTACTGTGATCCAGCGCCACCTGTGACGGATAGTAAATTTTGTGCTGCATTTAAAGCAAGTGCGCAATGCCATTGTCAAGCAGATGGTAAATTACCCGAGGGTATGTGTTTGGATATGAATGTGGTTTATAGTCGTATGATTGGAAAATTTCATACACAACAGGAAGCCTGTGATTGGCAGAAGATGCATGGTGTACCTGTCACGACTGAGTCTCAAGAATGTATGGATGATTGGGACTGTTATCGTTTAGGCGGTGATCATCATGGTCTTTGCAGCGGTACAGGGAATAAATGTCCGTAATTTTTATATTTTATTGATTAAATAAGCATGAATAATAAAAAAATTATTATCTTGTGTTTAAGTTTTTTTACCTATTCAATGACATGTGAAGCTGAAGATATTTTTAAAAATCCTTTGTATGCCGGCGCAACATTCGCTTATGGTACAACGACTTGGGGATTTTTAGTGCCTGTGGCAGGTAATGCAGCTATTAATACGTCTGTTCCTGACGAAGTACACGAAGGTGGTGAAAGCTGGGGTCTTCTCGCAGGATATGAATTTCTGCCCACATTTGCCATGGAGTTAGCGTATGATCATTATCCCCGTGCAAAAGTCATGTACGTGGATGATAGTTTTTTTGAATTTTATCACGATGGCAGAACTGCATTTTATACGAATACAGAAACATTCTCTTTACTTGGTAAATTTATGGTATTAATCCCAAAGAATGAAAATTTTCGTGCCTTTGCGTCGGGAGGGGCTGCGGTTGTACATCGATATGATTTTGTTTATGATAAATATCAATTAACCGCAAAATTTGCAATCGGTGGAAATTTTGGATTAAATGAAAATCTAATGATGGAATTTGGAATTGATTATACGGCAGGCAATGCAGTTTCAGAAGATTGCCCAGAAAATCATTTTATTCCATTTTTATATTCTGTTTTCACAAGATTAGTATTTCGTATATAAGGATATACATGGATATTGAAGCGATCAATAAAAAAATACGTTTCATTGAACGGATTCATGTTGATTTTGCTTTAGATGAAAAAAATATTCCAAACGATCCTTTTGAGTTATTTCTCATTTGGTTTAATCAAGTATTACATTCCACGTTGTATGATCCTACCGCGATGGTTGTAGCAACAGTCACAGAAGAGAATTTACCTGATACTCGTATGGTATTACTAAAAGAATTATTATGGAATCAATTCATATTTTATACGAATTATCAAAGTAAAAAAGCACTGGAACTTGAAAAATATCCTGTAGCCGCTATCAATTTTTATTGGTCTAACATGGTGCGTCAGGTCAGAATCCGTGGATCTGTGACGAAGCTATCACATGAAAAAAATGAAGATTATTTTAAAACGCGGCCGAGAAATGCACAACTCAGTGCAACCGCATCCCATCAAAGTCACATTATTCCTTCACGAGAAGCGCTTGAAAAAGTAATCAAAAATCTCAAGCAAAAATTTTCGAATCATGAAATTCCTTGTCCTACGTATTGGGGTGGCTATGCGATTGAAGCATTTGAATACGAATTTTTTCAAGGAAGAGAATGGCGTACGCATGATAGAATTCTTTATACTTTAGAAAACGAAGTATGGAAATCAGTTCGATTGTCGCCTTAAGGTGAAAATCGATACGACTAATAATCCTATCCACAAACCTAAAAATACCATGCTCACCACATTCGCCCACTTTAACCCTAAAAATTTTATTTTAATGAGATTCATTTTTCCCGGTTCAGGTTTGACGCTCGCAAATAATAAATCATCGTTCAATACACTGATATAAGAAGTAGGTTTTCCGTTTAAAGTAATGTCTATTAATTTAGGGTAATAAAGAATGGGTAATTCAATCAAATTTATATTTTGAGGCACATTCATTTTGCATATCGTGGTTGTTTTATTTTGTTTGCAAAAAGATTTCATTTGATCAGGTTTTAATGTGTCCTCACGATTTAAGAATCCAGTTAACAAAATATTATCCACATGGATTTTGAGATCCGATTGGGTTTTAAGAGAAGTTAACTTGAATTGAAATTCATACTTGTCCGATTTTTTAAGTTTATGAATGGTTGGCATTAATGGAATTTCCCAATGATATTTTCCTTGTTTTAATTTAAATGTTGTAATGGTTGTTCCATTCATCAAAGCAGATAATTGTTGATCTTTAGAAAGAGGATCGTCAATAGATCCATCAACAATCACATAAGGTTGATAGGAATTTTTTAACATCGATTCTGGAATAGTGTAATTTAGATTGGTTGTTAATATGTTGTTAAACATTAATAAATAAATTTTTATCGTATCTAATTTATTTACGAATTGTGTATTTTTATTAAAATTGAGGAGATAAGCATTTTCATTGTAGACAAGAGAGGGTTTTTCAACAAGTTTTGGTAAATCATTAAATGAATTTTCAAGTGTTGGGAACCAATTGCTGGTTGCAACCCCAATCAACAATATACCGATGATAATATGACGACGATCAATTTTGTTTTGAAAAACCCAACAAATTGACCATGCAAATAATAAAGCACCGATCCAAATCACCTGACTTAAAAGCCGCCAACTATATTGACCTAATAATAAGAGATGAGGTAACCATTGCCAAAAATTGATAGGTGACCAAGTGAGTAAAAAAACAAGTATAAATACCACTAAAAAGTAAGGTAACAAATAATCGCCGCGTTTATTTTGAATAGAAAATTTATTTATCACAGCATATAATGAAGCACCTGCCGCCATAAGAATAGTCCATCCAATGGCGGGATGATTATAAATAAGCTCCGCCCTAAACGCTGAACCACCTTGATAAACTAATTGTGAAAATACCGGTTTAAAATTCATAAACGTACTTGGGTTTGACATGGTTACATTGATCAGTAAATATTTCCCCAAATAACTGACAGGTGCAAGATACCAAGCTGCAAGTAAGAAAGCAAAAAAATAACCTGTCCCCACACGAAGGAGGTTTTTGATATGCTTTTTATTTTTAAATGTGATCAGTAATAAAAAAATATTGATAAAAACAAATGTATAAAGAAATGTAATCAGATGTGCTGTAATGAGAAAATACCATGCCATACTCATCTGCAGTAATGTGATATTTTTGGAAGGATGAAAGTAACGTTGTATTGTATAAAATACTACGACAGGGAGAAGTCCGAGCGCAAATGCTTCACTCAAATCACCAAAACCATTAATCACAATAATATAATAAGGCGATGAGAGATACACTAAGCTTCCGAGGAGTGCTGCCGGTTTTGAATGAACAAACCAATAGATCAGTCGGTTCATATAGATGCCGCCAATGATTAATGCAATCCACATTGTGAATTTACAGGCGAGAAGTGGATTTGCAGGTGTGATCCATTGATAGAGGAGTCCCGCTAAAGTATAAGTGGAGGGTGAATAAAATTGAAAAATTGGATAACGAAAACCTTGATTTTCAAAAGGTGAAACGCGTATGGGAAATTGTCCTTCTATTAAAGCCATTTTTGCTTGAATAACGCTTACGATATGATTGGTATAATCTGCGACATTGGGTATGTAATTCTCAACACCAATG
>JABDEF010000016.1 GCA_013287235.1 Gammaproteobacteria bacterium | reverse complement strand
AAAATTGACTTTTTGTTTAGTTTGCAGGTTTGGTATGATTAACAACTTCAAAAAAGGATACAAACATGATAAGGATTACAACGACCCCCAAAAAAATAATTCTGGATAGCAGCGGTAACCCTGGCAGAAAAGGTACAGACGGGTATTCAGGATCTTCCTATAGTTCACATGGTTCTCATGGTACACGCGGTGAAAATGGTCAAGATGGACAACCTATTGTATTTTCACTTTCATCCGATGAAAAAAATAATTATGTGCATGTGAAAGTGGGTGATACAGAATGTCAACTCCCACTGGGAGATCCTCTTGCAGACATTGAAATAATGGCAAATGGCGGTCCCGGAGGTCATGGCGGGAAAGGGGGAGACGGTGCTAAGGGAATAAATGGTGCGAAAGGAGTTTCAGCAACACGATGGTCTGCTGGCGGTGATGGTGAAGATGGTGGACCTGGAGGAAATGGTGGAAGTGGCGGGTTTGGCGGAGATGGTGGTCATGCAGGACATGTTACCGTAAATCTAAATTCAAATGACACAGACCTCTTGATGTTAATGTCAAAAACCACATTGCAGGGAGGCGCCTTTGGAGCGGGTGGAAGAGGTGGGAATGGTGGTCTTGGCGGTAAGGGTGGCGACGGCGGAGACGCCTGCGTGTGGTTTGAACAGCGTGAGCGTATTGTTCATGATCATAGTGATCATCATCACGGTCACCATGGCGGTGGTCATCATGGCCATTCCCATGTAGAACATTACACGGTAACGCGCTCGATGCCGGGTGGAAACGCTGGTAGAAGTGGGCAATCTGGTATGGATGGCAACAGTGGTTCCAATGGCAAAAATGGATTGAATGGCAATTTTAGAATTATCGTCGACAAAGATAAAGCGTATCCCGAAAAATATAATCTTTCGTTGAATAGTATTCAACAAGTTGAATCAGACGATGGTATCATCGAATTCGGTGAACCATTGGTCGCAAATAATGTGACGTTTAAAAATATCGGTTTTATGCCCACACCCACTCAACCCATTTATATTTCAGTCGTGCCTAATGAGGCAATTGATTTTGATGATAAAAATACTTTAACCTTATCGACACAAATCCCTGCATCCGGCGATTTAACATTAGAAGCACCCTTACATTTTCGCGTGAAAGAAACAAAATATATTCCTGCTATCAATACGACTGCATCACTCACAGGATATTTACAATTGGATGCAAAAGTTTCTCGTGTCAATAAAAGTTTTGAAACGATTTCAAAACAAACTATCCCGCTTTCAATTCGTTATCCTCTCGAAATTTCAACGGTTTCAGCGCCACTCACGATTTCAAAAGAAGAAGAAGCACCAATTGTAGTCGCATTACGAAATATTTCAACAAAACCGGTTGGAATTCTTAGCAGTCATCCACGTTTATTAGAAATAGATTTATCATTAAGAGACGGAATCCATAGTGAACAAATTGTATTTTATGACATGGAACGCTATAGAAGTGGCACATTAACAATGCCAATCATAGAAGCTATCCCTGCCATTAAGCCGGGCGAATCTTATTATTTTGCAGGCACGTTAAAATTTAATGAGGATGCGCCCGCCTATTCAAAAGCTTCACTCTCTTGTCATTTACAATTAGGCAAGCTCAATCAACCGACGACGGAAATTGATCATATTCAACGGCGTGATTTTGAATTGCAATTATCGGAGAGTTTTCACGATAATCCTGAGTCCGATGTTTTACTCGTGACCAATCACGATACGGATCAAAGAACGGTGGATGGTTGGAATACTTTGGCTTCTCAATTCAAATGTGCGCCCATGATATGGAATGCTTCTCTTTATGCTGGGTTCAATTTGATGCAAAAACATCAAAATGAAAAAAATTTCATGGAAATGATGCGAGATAAAGTGATTGTTATCTTAAATAATGAAATGAAAGGAAAATATTCAACAAATTATTTAGATAGCGCAGAACTTTATATGGCAGGGAAATACTCGAATATATCCACCTATATCATTGGTCCGCAGTGTAATTTAGCAAAGAAAATTTTACCTTTATCTGACATGAAACCACTTCAAGAAAAAAAACGGGTAGAAAAAAAATTCGCATTTTGGAATAAACCAGGAGCAAATGATTTAAAAAATAAAGCAGAACAATGGTGTCGTCGACTAGAAAAACAAAATCCCGATCATCGATATGTCGCTTATTATGATTTTAACCCAGAAAAGAAAACAAGTACCTGTTCGCCAAGATCCACTTGGGTGTTGGGTGGTATTGAAATACGCGAAACATTAAATCAATCGCAATCGCATATTGGTTTTCGTAAAGCTTATACGCACGATGCAAAACATGATCCCGATGAAATAGATTGTTACGCGACCATTAAATTATTACCTTTTCCTAAAAAACTTGCGCTTTTAGAAAAAGCCATGAATGCATTTCGTGCCGATATTATCAAAAAAGCGATTTTATCTGATTTAACACAAGAATTGCTTGTTTATGGGCGATATAAATGGAATGGACTTTATACGAAGAAAAAATTGATCGCAGCATTAGCAAATTTAAAGGCGCTATCAGAATATCAATTTATCGATAAAACAAACTTGCGTGATGTTCTTCTTCGATATGAATATATTGCAAGACGATTACCCACGCGTTGGGATATATTTCCGATTTCATTTTTTTGTCGACGCGTTCGTTTAAAAAATATTTGTTACACAAAAATCAATGGGATGGTAAAACAATATTTCTCGAAAGATATAAAACCATTAACGATTGAGCGTAATCGATTGCGTACAGAATGGGATAAAAAATCTCGGGAAACGGTGTTACATCATTTTAAAAATCCGTATCAAGCGCACCTTTCTTTTGATACCGACATCACACTTAACAAGGCGCGTGAAAAAGAGGAAATTGAATCTTATCGTCCTAAACAACATTTCTTTAAAGAAAATCGTCATGCGTTTAGAACACTCGATGAACGTGCAGCATGTATTGAATCGTATAAATCGGGTTGTCAATTTACATAAACAAATGTTGTAAAAACATTTCATTGACATATACTTTAGTTGTGTGAATTATTTTTAGGAGAGCGCAATCCAATAGTTGTATGTCAATGTAATGATCGCCATGCGAATGCCAAAAAATCCCGCCGAAGTAAAATGGATACAGCATACAAAAGAAAATATCGACGTTGAAAAAAATGGCACGATGCCTATTACGTTATTGGCTTCGAAAGGAAATCATTAAGCGCATTAACCACCTTCATGCCAGCTTGAAGCATGCTGGCATGACAAATTTAGTTTCGTTTTATTAACATCCTCTTTATTTCTAGTCGAATGCGTTATAAACTATAATGAGTTTAAAAATGCATGGAGGCGATGATGTTAAATAGGCTATTTGGTAACAATTCTGAGGATAAAAAAGAAAATAATGGCTTTGAAAATAAAATAGAAACAAAAAAAATAGTTGCCTTAATTAAAGAATTACAACAGAAAGCAGACGAATTTAAAAGTATATATGAAAAATATGGTTCCGATTCATTAGAATATAAAAAATATAAGATACTTGTCACAATCTTAGATCATTATAAAAAAATTACATCCGATTATGATAATGATCAAAAATCACTTAATAAAGACGAAGACATTCAATCATTAATTATTGTATTAAAAAAATTATATTTTATCATTAACGAAATCTTTGAAATGAGTGAAGAAACATTAAAATTATTCCGTAATAATGATCGAGAGCGCGTCATCTATGGTCTCAGTTGTGTTTACTTAAGTAGTGTTGCCGCAGCATTTATTTTTGCACCTTTGTCAGTATCTGCAAGCTATTTTATTGGAACGCAAGTATTAGCATCAGGAAGTAATGAAAAACAAAAACCAAGAGAGATCGATTTTCCAGTCAGTTATTTGTTAGTTAAAAATATGCTGAGTACATTAAACATCTCTATCGAAAACTTAAATTTTTCTTTAAATTTAAAAAAGTTAGAACATATCCCTTTACAGTTTATATCGAAACAAGACAATATGCTTTGCCCCATTACCTCTGAACTGATGACGGAACCGGTCGTTTGTAGTTTGGATGGTTTTTCTTATGAAAAATCAGCTATTACAGAGTGGCTAAACCCGCATAGAACATCTCCTATGACTCGGAAAGCCATGTTACCTGAACAAAAAGTTACGGATGTTCTAATACCGAATACTAATCTTAGACAATTAATTGAAGATTATAAATTGTCTCTTAAAATGCAGGCTTCTCAAGAAAATGAACCTGAGCAAAAGCGGCTTTCTCCAAATTGAGAAATAAACGTTGCCGAAAGCTGTTATAATCTTTATCATTTATTCAATGATGACAGGAAGTCACAATATTGCGATGGATGATTGAAAAAAGCTTACCGTTTCGATTTTTAGTGATAGCTTTCGCTCTCGTGTTATTTATTATAGCGTGTATTCAGCTATATAATATGCCAAAAGATGCTTTTCCTGAATTTGCCCCTCCTTATATACAAGTACAAACGGAAGCACCTGGACTTTCCGATGCGGAAGTGGAAGAACTGATAACGTTTAATTTGGAAGAATTGCTCAATTGCGTTACCGAATGTTGCGCAAGCACCTATTATTCTCCAACCCCTATCTGCAATGAGTCGTGTCATGATGGTTGGAGTAACTTCAAAACAATTATCATTGATAGAAATGTCTGTATTGGCTCGTTGGGTCATACGGCCAGCTTTATTATCCGTACCAGGTATTGCTAATGTAGCCATCTGGGGAATGCGTGATAAACAGTTACAAGTATTAGTCGACCCAGTCTTATTACAAAAAAATAATATTAAACTGGATCAGATTATCGCAACCACTGGTGATGCTTTATGGGTATCACCTTTAAGTTTTTTAAAATCTTCGACACCTGGAAGCGGTGGCTGGATAGATACGCCTTTGCAAAGAATTGAAATAAGGCATGTTTTACCGATCAAATCTGCAAGCGATCTTGGTCAGGTGAATATAGAAGGGAGTTCATTCACATTAAATAAAGTGGCAGCGTTAGTTAATGGTTATCAACCATTAATTGGCGATGCCATCGTTGATGGTCAAACAGGACTTTTAATTGTTATCGATAAATTTAGAAGTGCAAATACGCTGGATGTGACCCGTAAGGTTGAAAAAAAATTAAATGAATTAAAACCTGGGCTGACTGGCATGCAGTTTGATACGCAATTGTTTAAACCAGCAGATTTTATAAAAATAATATTAGATAATACCATTCTTGCACTGGTATTAGGTCTTGTCATTTTAATCATATTACTGATGATTTTTCTAAATTCTTGGCGGACAATGTTAATGATATTAATAAATATATTTGTATCATTATCTATCGCAGTTTTGATAATAACATTCTTTAAGTTTACGATAAATATGATGGTGATTGCAGGGTTTATGATGGCTTTGGTCATTCTTATTGATGAAGCGATCTTTAATCTTGATATTTATAATAGAAATTATCTATCAATGATCTATAGTTTAATAATTATTTTAATTGCCATAATTCCTATTTGTTTTTTAAAAGGGATTTCTTTAGATTTTTTTGAACCATTAGTTATTACCTTTGCGATCGTAATGATTTCATTCATGATAACATCATTATTTATTTCACCGGATTTCAGGGACAGAAGTTAGTGATATACATCGAAATGCAAAAGTATATGGTATTATACTTTGGGGTACTGAAGAGACACGTTATAGTATTCCAAGTATTAAAAATTTGTTGATGAGCGCGCCTAATAATAAATATGTTTCCCTTGGAGAGGTCGCTCATGTCAGCATTATGCCCACACCGAATCTAATCAATCGTGAGTATAATTCACGTTATATCGATGTCAGTCTCAATATTACGACCCGGAGTCTCAGTGATATCGTACGTGATGTAAAACAAGCGGTCGATAAAATAAAATTTCCACTTGGATTTCATGCAGACGTGATAGGAGAATATCAAGAAAGAGAAAAATCACAAAATATTTTATTTGGTGTTGCAATCGTCTCTATTATTATCGTACTTCTTTTATTGCAAATCGCTTTTAAGAGTTGGCAGTTATCTTTTCTTGCATTTTTCACTTTACCCTCTGCCTTGGTGGGTGGAATAATATCTACAATTTTGACGGGAAATGTTGTCTCTTTAGGATCATTAGTTGGATTTTTCACGGTATTTGGTATTGCTGCACGTAATGGTATTATGTTAATCAATCATTTTCAGTATATTGAAAAATTTGAAAATGAACCTTTTGGTCTCGAATTGGTTTTGCGTGGCGCTAAAGAAAGATTAGCTCCCATTTTAATGACGGCATCTGCTGCAGCACTTGCGCTCGTTCCATTAATGATATTTGGGGATATCCCTGGTCAAGAGATTGAGTTTCCAATGGCGATTGTTATTCTGGGTGGTTTAATCACGTCAACCGTGTTAAATTTATTTATTATCCCGAGTCTTTATTTGTGGATCAGAAAATCCCATTCTTCTTTTAAAATGCTGTAAACAACCGTATCACGAACATATCCATCTTCTAAAATCATATGTTTTCGTAACACACCTTCTTCTTTTGCCCCCAATTTTTTAACAGCCGCTCGTGATCGTTCATTCCTTGCATCAACATAAAACTCCACCCGATTCATGAGTAATACATCGAAAGCATATTTTAACAATAATAACTTGCATTGTGTATTGACGCCTTTTCCCCAAATTTCAGGAATAATCCATGTGTAGCCTATCGCTAAACGTTTATGTTTGACATCCATCTCGTAAAAACGAGTGGATCCCACAATGCTATTATCCTGTAATGAACGTACTATAAATGAAATTTGCTTATTTTCTGGAGGTTTTTCTAATGCTTTGTTAAACCACGAATCAAATTTTAATTTTAAAGCAGGAGAGTATGCGGATATTTTCTCATCATAAGATAATTTTTTTAATATGTCATAATGAACTTGTTGTAGCGGTTCTAATTGTATCGATTCCCCTGTTAATATCAGGGGTTTTTCATCTACCGTCGTTGATGTTATATATCCAAGTTTTTTAGCTTTATTCCAAAGTATCATCAGCTCATTAAAAGACTGCCCGTTTAATGTATCTAATCCTTTTTCTGTAGCTAATCGTTGAATAGCTCTAAATCGATGTTCGAATTTATTGACACTATTTAAAAGTGTTTCTTCTACGTCAAATTGAGAAAATACACAAAGAGAAAAAGCGGCATGTAACAAATCGCCAATTTCTTCTTGTAATTTTTTCTGATTACCATCTTTTAAATGGGCATCAATTTCTGATATCTCGCTTTGAATTTGCTCGAGAATCTGATTTGATGTCTCCCATTTAAAACCAAATGTAGACGCTTCTTTTTCAAGATCAGATAATTTTTTTAATATTCCCATGACAAACATTCCCCTATAATATGGCTATTTCAATTCTAGAATCCATTAAAAGTAAAGAAGGATTATCAATAATTCCTTCTTTTTCGATTCGCGATAGGTTTTTAATGTAAGCTTCAATTTTCATCGCAAACGCTTTGTCACCGTTAATTTTCCAACATTGCGCAATTCGTAATGGTTTAAAACTACGGGTGTATTTACATTGACTCGTTCTATTGATGTGTGCTTGATAACGTTTTTTAATATCTGTTGTATAACCCGTGTAAAACGTATTATTTTCACAAAGGAGTATGTAAACCCAAAAAACCGTCAACCTAGGTTGCATGTCTATTTCACCATCATTGCAAAAGTTATCAAAAAATAGAAAATTTGTACGTATTAGTCAAGAAAATTTGTAATCTATTTATTCGCTATGTGTAATAATTACACTTTGCGAGGATGTATAGGGTAAATGTTTTATCATCTGTTAAGGCTGTCTAGTGCACCACCCAATGACCGTAAACTTTTTCTTGAAAAAAGATGCTTTAAGCTCCAAATTGCTGGGGCTTTAGTTCTCACGTTAAAATTCATGAAAAAATTCCTTTACTAAATATTCACAGCAGTCCAGATTAGATCAAGCACATGCTGAAATTGCTAAACAAAATTTATATAATAAAAACAAAACTGGCATTTTCCTATTTATTAAATTATGATGACGCGCAATTCATCAATACCGAGGAGCGCTCATGTGGAGCTTCAATTATTTATATTCTTTTGGAAAAGGGCAACCAAATCCTAAATCTGTAAAAATAGAATTTGACGAAAATGAAGCTCATCAAAAAACACGTTGTGATGTTTTTACTGATTGGTTTAAATGGTTAGCAACATATCCAATGACGCTCACACAGGGTTTTTGGAATCTTTTCTTTCTCGCAGTCCATCGCGAATTTCATGCACCGACCATCATGAATATTTATTCGGGTAATAAAATCAATTGCATGCCTATTCCAGGAAAAGCGACTTTTCATATTGTATCTTCGCCGTCTATTATGAAAGAAATCGTAAGGTTCCATCGCAATGATCCTTTAGGGCCTTTTCAAGGCAAAAGAGCTTCCGCTATCTTGATGCCTCTCTTGAAAGATCTTTTTTACGTGGACGCGAAAGATGACGATTTTTTGTTAACATGCTTTAAAGCGGTGACGGAATCCTACCGGAAACCTATTTTAGATATGATCGGACCCAAGAATGCGAAATGGATTCAATCTCAATTAGAGGTCGTCATTGCAGACGTGATGCGCTTTTTGGAAAAAAAAGAAGTCATGGGTATTATTGCCATCAGTGCTGCTGAAATTACTGAAATGTTTACTGTCGCTGTGATTGCCAGAGCACTTTTTGGGTATTCTCTCTCTGAGAAAGCATACCAAAAGATTGAACATGAACTTAAAACCCTTGTGAATTATCAGTTACTGCTTGAAAAACCATTTGGACCGTCGAAAGCCGCGACAAATAAATATCAATCTGCTTTAGATAGCATTCGAGAAACGATTCAAAATAGCAAAAAAGGTCCTTTTAATGATCTTTTGCAAAATACGGAACTTTCAGATATACGCCAAAAGGGGCTTATTTTATTGCTATACATTGGTGGATCAGAACCGCCTTCCTCTTTATTACAGTATATGCTTTGGAGACTAGGCCAAAATAAACAATATCAAAAGGCTATTTTACAAGAATTCAAAAGTCAAAGTTCACCGACATTTTGGCAAAGGCGTCCCATCATGGAAGCTTTTATTGCAGAATGTTTACGCATGTTTGCACCAGGGGATAACTTCAGTCGATTTGCGAGGAAGGATCTTAATATAAAATTTTATGGTGAAAAGAAAGAGCAAATTTACAATTATCATATTCCCAAAGGTGAAGGAATTTTATGTTCGCCCTATTTAGCCGCAAGAGATCCAGATCAGTTTCCGAATCCTCATCAATTTGATCCAAGTCGATTTAATCCCGAAGAAAAAGAGGCAAAACCATTTAATCAATTCAATAAATGGAAGCCTTTCAGTCAAAACATACATGCGTGTCCCGGTAAAACATTAGCAATGAAAGAGTTTCTCTCTTTGCCGACGGAGATATTGAAGACATATGAGATTCAATCATCACCGCCAAAAGACGAATTGGCGTTTCGAGGGTTGCCAACCACGAAGGAAATTGCAGACAAGGATCAGGTAATGTTAATTTTGATAAACAGAAAAGGGCTCAGCAATGATTCTAAGGTGGAACCTTCATTAAAAACGCATGGGATGTGCGTTTGTTAAAATTTTACTGTGGGAGCCTTAATGATATACTTCGCTGAGTCATGCTTAAAAAGGAAATTTAAACATGCCAAATTCAAAAAATATGATATAAAAAGAACATTTAAAATAAAGGAGTGAATCCCCATGAAATTGAGACAGATGCCGCTTGAGTTAAAAGAATTGTTTGAAGCTCTCAAATCCAAAGACCCTATTTCTAAAAAAAAACAAGATGAATTCATTAATAAAACTGCGAAATTTTCTGACACAGAAATGATGCTTGACATATGCGAGGAAAAAGGAAATACATCACCATCGGTGCTAATCCTTAACCGTCATTGCCAAACGTTTTGGGTGTAGCACCTTTGTTGGCTCGTTCTGTTTTTTCGGTTCCGTTGCAAATTTAGTTTTAGTCAAGTTTAAATTTTCTGAAATTATCTAAGCTGCAGCTCCAAATATATTTTGTACAAACCTCTTCTGTGAAATCGGATCATTTTTTCCAACAGAGCATACTTGTCCTTTGCGAAACACTTGCATATGAATAACATAGCGCCGTGTTTCGAACGAATCAATCTGAACTACGTCTGGGCGCTAAAAACCGCAAAATATGCCCGTGCGAGGTATAGCGATCGTTCGCTGAGCACAATGAAATTCTTGAAACCAGAGACTGTATCTTATTCGTCGTTTAATAAAACGATGATCTTGAGCGATTCGATTGCAGCTGAATAACTCGGATTTTTATCTGTAACAATGTGGTGCCAGGTCTCGCAACATGATCTTGTGATAAAACTCTTTTAAGAAATTGAATTGCTGATGATTTATCTTGCTTTACAGAAAGAATAAAATCAAGTGTATTACCATTTGAATCAATGGCTCTGTAAAGATAGCGCAATCTGTCTAGACCGAATGCTTACTTACCAAGTCAGCAACTGGTTGATAAGAAAGAGCTTTTATCTAGTGCTTGATTTTATATGTAAACATATGTGATTATCTTTGTTATGAATATGAATACATAAAAGCCGAATGAATTTACAAAACTGATTGCAGAACCGCATAAAAAAATAATCAAGGAAGCCGCCACTGAAAACTCAAATAGCCTATAGCAAAAACCTGAATAAAGGTAAATATGCTGCTTTACTAGAACAAGCAAAACGCCTTTGTGCAATACGCACTGAGGTATGGCAACGTTTTGGTTCGATTAAAGGTGTCGGTGTCAACGATCGCACGATAAGAGATAGCTGGATCAAAACAGGTCGCCAATTTACGGTGGGAGCAAATCCGTGGAAAGAAACTTTGCGTGATGCAATCGAAAATATAAAAACAAGTCGTGAAGCTGCGAAATTTGATGCGAAACAAGCCATTCGCCGGCACACAAAAGATAACGTAAAACAAAAGCAGCTCTATATTTTACTGAAATCAGACTTTGCAATTTTATTTAAAATATGCTAATGAGGCACATGGTCCGTGAATCGTCTTCATATTTTTCTTCTTTTTTTTCATATGTAACAGATGAATTCTTTACTTCTTCAGCATCGCCAAACAAGATGCGATTCCATAATACTGCGGTTTCTGTAAGCCTGTTTCGAAATTGACTTTCAGATTCTTGCTCAGTTGATGTGAACTCTTGAATAAGATTTCCTTCCTTATCTGCTTTTATTTCTCCATAACCTGTTTCATTCTTAAAAGGATTAATATCATTTAGTTTTTTTATTTCTTCCACACTTTTCCTAATATTATTAGGAATAATAATTATCGCTCCTGTATGTATAAAACCTTTAAATGACAATATTTTTTTAATAGAATTTTCTTGTAATTTTGCTAAAGAGTATTTAGGTAGAGCAGTTTTAACTTCTTGAAAATCAGTAGGAATATTTTTATTTTCTAAAAAAACTTCTTCATCTGAATCTTCGCCATCTAAATTTTGGATATTTTGAGGTATATTTGACTCTACTTCTTTTTCTTTTTGCATCGTCAACGTTAACTGTCCCATTAACTTTTCCCAGGATGATACAATGGTCCTTGCTCTTTGATCAAATGCCTGAGCGCTCTCTGTTTCTCCTTGAACAAGTGTTTGGACGATAGAATCTTTTTTAAATTCCGGTATTTCATTTGAATTTTTTGAAAATAGAAATACTTGATCCGTTAAAGATATCTGTATTTTTAATTTTGTTATCGAGTCAAGATCATTAAGTGAGATTTTAACTATGGCTATTTTCTTATTTTTTTCATTTGTTGTAATATCACAAACAATTCTGTCAAAAGTTGGTGGCGGTGGCTCATTAGAATGAGTAATAGCTAAACTTTCTGTAATATCTAATGGATCATCACCATTTTTTTCTTTTTTAGGTAAACTTATAGGTGGAGATAGAGAGGCGCATTTATTAATGAGTTGTTTTTTATTTCTGTTACAGGAGGTGTTGAAGTTGGATTTTGGATTAATTTTGATGAATGGCTTGATTCAGGAACCGGGGGATAATAATTAACTTCATATAATGTTGCGGTTTCATATTCATTTTTTTTCTCTTGTATTGTCTCGTCTGGAAGCGACAACTTTCCTCCAGGAAGTTCCATTGCTTCTCTACATTCTTTCCTTGCTTCTTCAATGGTTATCAAATTCTGTGTGTTTACAGAGTAATATAATCCATCAGTAATAAATTTATCTATATCTTTTTTGTCTAATGGGTTATGTTCATTTTGTAAATTGGTTTTGTTAAAATGTTCAATTGCCTCCTCCACTGATTTTTTCTCAATATCATAATATTTCATAGTATCAATATTATTTCTAATAAATATATCAACTAAATCATTCTTATAATCTTCTTTCTTCTCATCTGAAGCTAATTGATAGTTACTTACAAGATTATATATGGGATGCGATTTTCCCAACGTTTCTAGCCGTGTATCGCTTTTAAGACGAAAACCTTCGCAAAAGTGAAATCCAGTTGATTGAGGTGATGATCCTGTAGATAATTCTACATGTCCATCTTTCCCATGCTGTATGCTCTTATGAAATATGAACTCATGTAACGCTTTGCCTACATGTTTTATACGTTTTTCTTTTTCACTTTCTCCGGTGCTATTTTGCATATAGTCAATATATATATGATTAGATTCAATTGTATATTCAACATAACCTAATTCTCTTTTGCTTTCATTTTCTTCATAGAATGTTGCTCGAATTTTGTTATTGTTATTTTTTGAAAATTCTTCTTTTACATAAAAATTTATATTTTTTTCGTTTGCATCCATTAATGTTGTAGTAAAACGTATTCTCGAATCTGACATTACAATAGTCTCTCACGCTGTTTTGTATATATATTATACAATACATGGCTTGATATATCTATAAGAAAAATTTAAGTTTATTCATGTACTTATGTATAGGTGCTTGAATTTAATCTGTATTATGTATTATTTATTAATTACTTAAGATTTAAATAGATAATTTTAATATTCATAAGGAGATTTATCGACAGTGTTTAAATAATGATAAAACATAACACTATGATTTCACTAGAAATAATGATAATCTGTGTGCCATCATCAATCCTACATACGAAAGAACGCTCTGCTTTAGCAAGTTTTTACAACTCAACAGCAATTTTTGGTGTATAATTAATATACATTCTTACAAAGCGAGTTTAACAATGCCTACACTCCTAATGAAGGAAAATGACATAATAGATTGCAGTGATTGGATAGCGGAAATTGATACTACTCTAAAAAATTATCAGAGTAATATATTTAAAGATGAACGATTATTTGCAGATAACAATCTTCTTTTAAAAAGTATTCAATTTTCTTTGCAGAATTTGCAGAATACTAAAACTAATGACTTTGATAACATAAACTTACATATAAATAACATAAAAGATTATATTTCAAAGCTCGACTCAATTTTGTCTCTAAAGCTGAAAGATTTAGATAGTCAATTAAGTCAATTACAAGCACAATTAAGTCAATCAGTAAAAAATAAAAAAGAACAAGATAAAAACAGTAGGTGGGCGGACAAATATTTAAAAAAAATACCCGAAAGTGAAGATGAAGATATATCCACTCTAAGAAATCTTTTGCTATGGGTAAAAGATGAAAACTTAATACAATCTGGAATAGCAATTAATGACAGGTTACTCGAGTTGCATTACTTTTGCGAGTCTATTGAAAAAAAAGAAACATTTTCTGATAAACAAAAACAAATTGCTAAAGATATAGTTACCGATCTTGAGGACAAGATTCCAAATGAAATCATCAAAGCTGCTGTGCAAAAATTGCCGAAGACATCTTCAATGGGGATGTTCGCATCCACACGTCAACAACCAGAACCTCCGGCATTTAATTTTATTCCCGGTTCTGCTGCTAATCTCGGTGGTTTGATTTCATGTTTAGTCTATATAATCAATTATATTAAATATCAACTGGACCTATCAAAGTGGAATAAGCAAAACAAGCAACAACCATCCCAGAAAATTAGCTCCAGAATTTAACAACAGGAACTTATCAATGCTTAGCTTTAAAGGGGTCATGCCTGGGTACATGTAAATCTGCAACATAAGCGGGTTCCCCAAGAAGAACCTCCAAAACTGACCGGTTCCTAAATCTCTACAATCGATCAAATTTTTTCATTCTATTAAGTTTACACTTCATTCGGCAGTAGGACTTTAAATCTCAAGGTCCTGTCAAATAACGAGAGGGGCTTTGTTTTTTGTTTAAGGTTTTCTTGGTTGTGGTGATAATTCTAGTTCTAAATAAGGATTCAATACGGATTCAATAACAACGCGTGGAAGAAAAAATCCAGTACTTGAGTTTCCTGAAAAAAATGATTTAATCTCTTCTTTTTGATTTTCAACTTGTTTTACAATCAGCTCGACAATTTTACTATGTCCTTCATGGGTAGCCTCAGTCAGTGCGGTATTGTCAAGCTTGTTTTTATGATCGATTACAGCCCCACGATCCAATAGCAAGCGTACCGACTCCAATTCGCCGTCACGTGCAGCCTCGATCAATGCAGTATCGCCATTATGATCTTGATGATCGATTGCTGCCCTTCGATCCAATAACAAGCTTACTATATCTAGATGACCCCAACTGGCTGCCACGATTAGTGCCGTATCGCCATCTTCGTTTGGGAGATCAATGGGCACCCCATCATCTAATAACAAACAAATATCTTCTGGCTCACCGCAACTGGCAGCTACAACAAGTTGATTATCAATAGACTTACGGAACATTATTGACTACCCCTAATCTTGGCTCACTAAAACGAACGTTATTTTGTACTACATGATTTCCTTAAAAATAAATTCTAAACGGGCTGAATTCGGCATAATATACTGGTTCTCAAAAACTAATTAATTTTTAAGTATAAAGAAACGGTAAGCGAGCATTTAACAGGTATGATAATTGCACTTATCATAAGGTAAAAAAATAGTAAAAAAACAAAATAGTAAAAATCATTGACATCTGTATATATACTATATACAATAAAAGAAAATATAGGAAGTTTCTTATATGATTAAAGACTGGCGTCACAAAGGATTAAAAAAATTTTATGAATCTGGAAGCAAAGCGGGGATTCAACCTAAACATGCAGAAATTTTAAGGTTATTGCTTTTTCAATTAGCTGCGGCTATCAAACCAGAAGACATGAATACGCCAGGAAATAATTTTCATCGACTGCACGGTGATCTTCAGGGCTACTTTTCAGTTAAAGTGAGCGGGAATTGGCGATTAATTTTTCAATTTGAAGGAACAGACGCCATTTTGGTTGACTATATTGATTATCACTAGGAGACAACATTTATGTTAATGCACAATCCACCTCATCCGGGGCTTATTGTAAAACGCATGTTAATTGATGGCGCAGGACTATCTGTGACCGATGCCGCAAAAGCATTACGAGTTGGAAGGGTTACTTTATCAAAGATTCTTAATCAAAAATCGGGCATCAGCCCAGAAATGGCTGTTCGCTTATCATTAGCCTTGAATACAAGCAGTGAAATGTGGATTAACATGCAAAGCATGTATGATTTATGGCAAGCAGAGAAAAAGCGAAAGCAATTAAAGGCCAATATCAAAAAAATTAAAGTTTACCCAGAAGCTGCTTAATATGATAACAATACATATGAATATGTATTGTTTTTTTATATTACTATCGATAAATCTCCTTATAGATATTAAAGATTGTATATTATTTGTTAAATTTATTTTCATAAATATTGCAAATAATGTAATATGTATTACAATATAAAAATTTTAATAGTAGTTATATACTTTTGGAGATCATTATGAAACTTTTAAAAACAATATCTTTTATGGTTATCTTGGCAATCAGTTCGGCTAGTTTTGCTTTTCCGCAAATCCATATGCTGCAAGGGTCTTCAACTTGTAATCCTAAAGCTGATATTTGTACGTATTTAAAAACAGTTATTAGTGATGCACCTTTAGGCGCCAGTTATGAGCTGAAAGGCACGCTAACTGTCACTGTTGCCTCCGTCACTAAACCGTTATCGATCCATACCACCTATGATCAAACGGCAATGTTGTGGATTCAGGTGCAACCGAGCGATACTGGTATGTTACCCAGTGCAATGACTATTGGTTTAACTAATTTAACTGTTAATTCGTCAACTGTTGTCGGATTAAGTGGTTGCGACTCTGTCTCATATCCCTCGCCGCTTACGCCAGGTGACTATACGTTTGCCATTCAGGGTAACACACAGGTAGCAAGGTGTTCTTTAACTAAAAACTAAAAAAGTAATTCTTATTCTTTAATCCGGCCAGAAATATGGGGTTGCGTGGAATAACCGACAAAAGTGGCCGGTTTTTAAAAGCAATTGAATTATTGTAAATATATTATTCTGAAAATAAATTTAAATTCAAAAAATAAACTGCAAAAAACGGTGTTATTACCAGAAGTGTAAGTGTTACATCCCCTCTGATCTCTGCTAAACTCGCGCACAAAAAAATGACTTAATGACACATATAAAAAGTGATAGCCTTAAATGGAAATACCGAATCACACTCAACAAAGATGGGACTCAGAAAAAGTTTTAATAGCAAAATAATCCTAAAAATCGCCGATACTACACACATGATCAATATCTTACTTATTTAGGTGTAAAAGCAGATGATGCAAAAAAGGTAGTCGTTTACAGCCGCGTATCCAGTTCAAATCAAAAACTAGATCTTTCAAGTCAAAAAAGTGCTTTAGAAAAATATTGTATTGCACGAGGATATTGTATTCATGAATGGATTAGTGAAATTGGCAGTGGATTAAATTATAATAGAAAGCACTTCAATAAATTGATGGAAGACGTGGAGTTAGGACAGATTCATAAAATTATCCTTATAGAAGTGATGAACCAAGTGTTAATTGATACCCGATATGCCAGTATGAACACGAAAGCTCGTTTAACCGACATCGGCGTCGCATCTATGATTATTTGAAAGTAAAGCGGTACGATAAGCAGATAAGAAGCCATGCTATCAAAACTGCATATAACGTGGCTCAAACTATGAATTTTCCAGCGGACATTATTAATGTCGTCATTGAAGACCTAAGAAAAAATAAATATGAGCTACCTGCGTTTAATCAGCTATCTCGATTAGTAAAACACGCGAGATTTATGGTAAATAATAAAATTTTTAAAGATATTTATCATCAGTTAAAACCACATCAAATCGAAATGTTAGATGCATTATTGGAGATAAAACCTGATTATAATCGTACTGGATATAATGTGTTAAAGCAGTTACCTAAGAAACCAACAATCAGCAATTTCAGAGAATTAATCAAACATCTTTTCAGGAATTAGGACGCGTTCTTAGAACACAGTTTTTGTTGGAATATATTTCTGACGTTGAAATGCGAGAAACCATTACTGAAAAAACAAATAAAGTTGAAGCTTATAACGGACTAAGCGAATGGGCTTCTTTTGGTTCCAGACATTTAGTCGCCAGCAATGATGAAGAACGAGATGGAAAAGGCTATCAAGTACAATGACATTTTGACGGATTCAATCATCCTACAAAATATTGTTGATGAAACCAATATTATCGGCCAACTAAAAAATGAAGGCCATAATATCAGAAAAGAAGATGCTGGTTTTTTAAGCCCATATCTCACTGGCCACATAAAACGGTATGGTGATTACATTGTCGATATGAATCGAGTTCCAAAGGATATTTCTGTAAGTCGCAGCCTTGTATTGTGGTATACAAACTTATTAACTTCCTGCCAGCAAATGGCTATGCTAAATTATTAGCAGTGAAACGAGTTACTGAAAATTCAGGCCGCAAAACGGCTGGAGTTGACGGTATTATCTGGAAAGAATCACAACAGAAAATGCAAGCAGCACGAGAGTTGAAGCAAAGAGGTTACCATCCTCAACCGCTAAGACGAATTTACATCCCCAAAAAAAACAGCACAACCAAACAACGCCCGCTTGGAATTCCAGCAATGAAAGACAGAGCGATGCAAGCTTTATATTTGCTATCTCTAGAACCAATTGCAGAAACACAAGCAGACAAAAATTCTTACGGTTTTCGTCGAAAGCGTTCATGTGCGGATGCCATTCAACAATGTTTTTTAGCACTTGCTAAAAGACATTCTGCGCAGTGGATATTGGAGGGCGATATAAAATCGTGTTTTGACAGAATTTCACATTTATGGTTAGAAGATCATATATTAATGGATAGAAAAATCTTACATAAATGGCTGAAATCAGGCTACATTGAAAAAGAAATTTTTCATCCAACAGAAGAAGGCACAATGCAAGGTGGAACTATTTCACCGACTATTGCAAATGAAGTTTTGGATGGCATGGAATCTCTAGTAAAAAACATTACAAGAGAATCAGACAAAATTAATTTTGTGAGGTATGCAGACGATTTTATTGTAACAGGAAGTACTCGAGAGGTGCTCGAAAATAAAATTAAACCTGCCATTGAGTCATTCTTAAAAGAACGTGGTTTAGAACTCTCACTGGAGAAAACGAAAATCACGCATATTAGTGAAGGATTTGATTTTCTTGGATTTAACTTACGCAAATATTGTCAGAAATTACTTATAAAACCTGCCAAGAAGAACGTATCATCTTTTTTAAAAGATATCCGAGTATTAATCAAAGAAAATGGAGCAGCAAAAGCAGAAGAATTAATTCGGAAACTGAATGCACGCATTCGTGGATGGGCTAATTATTATCGCCATGTTGTTTCCAAAGAAACCTTTTCATATGTAGATCATTGTATTTTTCAAGCTATTATCACATGGATTAAACGGAGACATCCAAATAAAAGCTTAGGGTGGATGCGCAATAAATATTTTCGCAGACAACATCTAAGAAATTGGATATTTTCCACCAAAATCCGGAAAAAAGATGAGGAATCAACAAACCTCGATTTATTTCTTGCTAGCAGTGTGAAAATAAAACGACACGTTAAAATAAGATGTGAGGCCAACCCATTTGATCCAACATACAAAGACTATTTTGAAAAGCGAGATAAAAGCAACAAAATAAGTATTCGTGATGCGGGACAAGAGGAACGATACCTATATATATTTTAATGTGTACCAGAGAAAATGGCCGGACTAATTATGGTTAGTCTTAAAAATGCTTGAGCGCAGTGAGGCGAAAGTTTCATGCTGCGTTCTTAGAGGAGCGAGCCGCAGCAATGCGGCTCGCTTACTCGGTTATACCGACAATGATCCCATTTTATTGGATCGCATATTGCCTGATAATCGATTTTTTACTATTACAATGACCATCACTCTTTATGACAGCCACTTGAAGTGGTTTGAAACCTACTTCTGGAAGCCGATTTCGAAGGGCCTGCCTTCATCTTCTGCAGAGCTTAGACACAAGCTCTTAGTGCCTAGCACCTTCCTTCTTGTGCGCTTGCGGCGCACTTACTACTCACAACTCTCTTAGTGAGGTATCCGTGAAGTCGAGGCTAGATCATAGCATATTATTAATCAATAAAAGTATTGGGTGAAACATGGAATCTTTTTGAGAGTTTTTTAATTTGGCTTATATTGAGCTTCCGTTTTCCTTGTAAAACCTCAGACACCACTCCTTGGCTGCCAATTTCAGATAAATTAGATTGAGTAAGATGATGCTGATCCATGAGGAATTTTAATGCTTTAATACCATACATACCTTTGACTTGATAATTCTCGCGCTCATCATACATAGTAATCATATGGCTAATAACATCAACTAGACCCATTAGCTCATGTTTTTCATTTGCGCCAACAATATCTAGCAATTTATCAAGGATTTTTGAGAGTTTATAATAATCATGGCTATTAAGTGGTTCATGTATATCGTGCGAGATATGTTTCCAATATTCAATGGTACTTTTAATATTACTGTTTATTTTCGCTGCTCTCATTTTAACTCCTCCATTTATCTTCATCATATTCTTTATGAGTAATAATATGTCTAATATAAATTTTTTGACGATTAAAGTGAATGCTTGCAATTAAACGGAGTTTGTTACCTCCAATATCAAAAACATACAAGTTACCGACTTTATCCACACTATTAAACGTTTTTTTTAAATCTGAAAAACTAAAAAAATTATTTTTATTTATGATGGTATACCAACCATCTAGAGCTGAAGCACAGCTTTTGTATTTGATTTTTGCCTCAACTATTCTTTTTTTCGTAATAATATGCACGCTGCTCAGCCATTGAATTATCTTAAGTAATTATATCTCATTTTGAGATATTTAACAGAGGTAAAAAATAAATATCACATTTTCTTGTGTTTTCGCCATTAATTATACAAATGCTTTTCATATGTAATTCCTATTACTTCTGTAACTTATTGATTAATAGAATATAGAAAAAATGTAGAGAAAAATTCGACTTATATGTCATAAAAATATAAATTTTGTGCTGCACAATTTATGTTCTATGATAGTATCAAGCTGAAGCTCTGTATGGCCAAGCTTTGAATTGTGCGAGTAAACTAAATAAAAACCAGTGCCATGTTGAAGCATGTGCGGGTGAATAGAAAATGAAAGATTTGCTTTTTTACCTGCACGTGCAATGTGTTTAAAGGAGGTCTAAAACGGTTTCTGAATATTCTTTCAAGGAGAATGTGCTTCAGTGAGACGGAATTACTCATATCAACATGATTTGCAATTTTTATTAAGGCTGTCAAGTTGTTCAAATTTTGTAAGTGTAAAAAATGTCTTTTTATGTGGCACTTGATTATTGTACATTTTTCAAGTAATAATAACTTATTCAGTGCAATAAATGAGATGATCATATGAAACACGGCGGAAGACGAAGAGGAGCGGGCAGGCCCAAAGGACAAGGGAAGTTTGGTGAACCTACTAAAGCCGTTCGTTTGCCTGTGAGTATGATTAAATCTATTTTAAAATTTATTGATAATAAAGCCTACCGAATTCCTTTCTATTCATCAAAAGTTCCCGCAGGCTTTCCATCGCCCGCAGACGATCATATCGAAGGCCATTTAGATTTAAATGAACATTTGATCAAGCATCCGGCGGCGACATTTTTTGTCAGGGTGACGGGGAACTCTATGGTTGATGCGGGTATTCAAGAAAATGATATTCTCATTGTTGATCGAAGCATCAAACCCACACATGGAAAAATTGTGATTGCAGCTATTGATGGTCAATTAACGGTAAAAAGGCTCAATATAAAAAATGATAAAATAATATTAATGCCTGAAAACTCCGCATTCGATCCCATTGAAATTAAAGAAGGTAGTGAAGTATACATTTGGGGTGTAGTTACCAACGTGATTCATGCTATGAGTTGAAAATGTATGTCAATTTTCGCCTTAATAGATTGCAATAATTTTTATGCTTCCTGTGAGCGTGTATTTAATCCTAAACTTGAAAAAAAACCTGTTGTCGTGTTATCGAATAATGACGGGTGTGTTATTGCGCGCTCAAATGAAGCAAAAAAGTTAGGCATTCCTATGGGTGCACCTTATTATCAGTGGAAATATTTTTGTCAAAAAAATCGTGTGCATGTATTTTCATCTAATTACGCTTTGTATGGGGATATGTCGCATCGCGTGATGACTATTCTAGAATCATTTTGTTCAGAAATTGAAATTTATTCGATTGATGAATCGTTTATTTCTTTCGATCAATTTAAAGAAACGGATTTATTTGGCTATGCAAAAGAAATTAAGCAAGCTATTAAGATGTACACGGGTATTCCGGTATCTATTGGTATTGCGTCCACCAAAACGTTATCAAAGATAGCGAATCATATTGCTAAAAAACAAAGTATAGAAGGTATATTCAGTCTTACTGATGCAGAAATATATGAAAAAATTCTCGAAAAATTTCCCGTGGAAGACATTTGGGGCATTGGGAGACAATATTCAAAAAAACTGAAATCCTACGGTATTGAAACGGCTAAGCATTTACGTGATGCTGATTTGAAAACATTGAGCAGAAAATTTAGTGTAGTCGTAGGGAAAATCATTCAAGAATTGCGTGGCATTTCTTGTTTACCGCTTGAAAATATCATTCAACCGCGAAAACAAATCATGTCCTCACGATCTTTTGGGAGGCCAGTGACTGATTTAGCGGAGCTCGAAGAAGCGCTCAGTCATTATACGGCGAATGCATGCTTAAAATTGAGAAGACAAAATAGTGATGCGAATGGTATTTACGTTTTTTTACATACCAATCTTTTTAATAAAAAAGAAATGCAATATAGCAATGGCACTTCTTATCATTTTCCTATTCCCTCTTGTGATACCTCATACCTTATTCATATTGCGAAAATTTGCTTAAGGCGAATTTTCAAATCTGGTTATCGTTATCAAAAAGTAGGTATGATGTTATTAGATTTAACTCCAAAGAACTTACATCAATATGATTTACTAGCAATAGATGAAAATACCAGGAAAAAAACGCTCATCAAAGCCATTGATCATATCAATGAAACCCTGGGAAAAAATGCTTTATTTTTTTGTGCAGAAGGCATTGAACGTGCTTGGCAGGTGAGATCGGGGATGAGATCTCCTCGATATACGACACAATGGAATGAAATACCTCGTGTCAATTGTAAAATTTAAGAGGGAATCGCATTGAACAGTCATGTATCCCGAAAAATTATTCATGTAGACATGGATTGCTTTTATGCCGCCATTGAAATTCGCGATGATCCTGCTTTGGCGGAAAAGCCCGTAGCCGTTGGTGGTTCTCCTAACGAAAGAGGGGTGCTTTGCACCTGTAATTATATTGCGCGTAAATTCGGTGTTCGATCTGCGATGGCAACTGCCTATGCCCTTAAACTTTGCCCTGATTTAATTGTTCTACCGGTGACCATGCATAAATATAAAGCGGCTGCTAAAATTATTCATGATATTTTTCGTGAATATACGGATCTTGTTGAGCCATTATCATTAGATGAAGCGTATCTTGATGTATCAAGCTCAACACTTCATCAAGGAAGTGCCACTCTCATCGCAAAAGAAATTAGAGAAAAAATATGGAAAACGCTTCATCTTACGGCTTCTGCAGGTGTTGCACCAAATAAATTTTTAGCAAAAATCGCAAGCGGCTGGAAAAAACCCAATGGACTTTTTGTCATCCGACCGACGGATATCGAAAATTTTATTAAAGATTTACCCGTAAAAAAAATACATGGAGTAGGGAAGGTGACTGCAGAAAAGCTTCATGCACGCGGTTTATATACCTGCTTAGATTTACAAAAACTTTCTCGAATTGATTTAACAGATCATTTTGGAAAATTTGGCAGTCAGTTATATGATCAATGCCGTGGGATTGATCATCGAAAGGTTGAACCCAACCGAATGAGAAAATCATTAAGTGTTGAAAGAACTTTTAATAAAGATATCGCGATCACGCAAGAAACCATTCATATTATGAAGGATCTATATGATCAACTGATGAAGCGGCTCAATGGGATAGCACACAATCGTCAAATTAAAAATCAATATATCAAGGTGAAATTTAGTAATTTCAAGCAAGCGACTTTAGAAAGAGCCACTCATGAGGTGAATTTTTCACAATATATGCAATTACTTTTTGAAATTTCCAAACGAGAAAATATTCAAATTAGATTGATTGGTATTGGGGTCCATTTTATTTGTGATGAAAAAAAGAAAAATTTTATCCAGCATAAATTATTTTAATGTTTTCGATAGTGGGGATTTTTTTTGCTTTGTTTCCCAGCAATTCCCGCTGAATTATAACACATTGAGAAATATGATAATAAATGGTATTAAAAATATAATTTTCGCAGAAAAGCCCCTCCTGATGAGGGATCGCAAGGGAAAGGGGAGCGGTAGCGACCTTTCCCTTCATTCCTGGGTTCTGGCTTTGCCAGAGCCCAGAA
>JABDEF010000015.1 GCA_013287235.1 Gammaproteobacteria bacterium | reverse complement strand
AGTAAAATTGATCCTTGGTTTTTATATCATATTCAAGAAATTTCTTTGCTGGAACACACCATCGCAAAAGAATCTTTATCAGAAGATATGTTACGAAAAGCGAAAGAAATGGGTTTTTCGGATAAAGCGATTGCTAAATTAAAAAATAAAACAGAAAGTGAAATTCGCGCGCTACGATTGTCACACACAATCGTCCCATACGTGAAACAAATTGATACGCTAGCCGGGGAAGTCGATGCGCAAACGAATTATCTTTACATGACATATCATGGCAGAGAGCATGATATTCCATCTTCGAAAACGAAACCGGTGATTGTTTTAGGTAGTGGCCCCTATGCGATTGGTTCGTCAGTCGAATTTGATTGGTGTGCGGTGAATACGTTACGCACCTTAAGAGCCAATGGTAAAAGTGCGATATTAATTAATTCTAATCCTGAAACGGTTTCGACCGATTATGATGAGTCCGATCGATTGTACTTCGAGCAATTATCTTTTGAACGCGTCCAAGATATCGTGGATTTTGAAAATCCTTTTGGTGTGATTGTCTCTGTCGGTGGGCAAATTGCGAATAATCTTGCGATCCCTTTAGCAAAAGCGAATGTACATTTGCTGGGAACGGACGCTTCCTCGATAGATACTGCCGAAAACCGTGAAAAATTTTCCGCTTTATTGAATGACTTAGAAGTCGATCAACCGCCCTGGACGCGCGTGACCAGTTTAGAAAATGCAAAGCAATTTGCAGAAAAAGTCGGATACCCTGTTCTCATTCGACCCTCTTATATTTTGTCGGGATCTGCGATGAATGTGGCATATCACGAGGCAGAGTTACGAGAATTTTTAGAGCAGGCAGCTTATGTATCACAGGAATTTCCCGTCGTTATTTCAAAATTTATTGTGGATGCAAAAGAATTAGAAATTGATGGTGTTGCAAAAGAAGGTCGCATTGTGATTCAAGCGATCAGTGAGCATATCGAAAATGCGGGTGTGCATTCGGGGGATGCGACCTTGGTATTGCCGCCACAACGTCTTTATTTGGAAACCATTCGACGCACGAAAAAAATCACGGAACAAATCGCAAAAGCTTTAAAAATCACGGGTCCATTCAATATTCAATTTATTGCGAAAAATAATCATATTCAAGTCATTGAATGTAATTTACGGGCATCGCGATCTTTTCCTTTTGTATCGAAAACCACAGGACATAATTTGATTGCAATCGCGACGAATGTGATGTTAGGAGAATATAAACAAGAAAATTATGAAACCTTAGAATTAGATTATGTCGGTGTCAAAGCACCGCAATTTTCTTATCATCGTTTAAAGGGTGCCGATCCCGTGCAGCATGTGGAAATGGCATCGACGGGTGAGGTTGCCTGTTTAGGCGAAAATTTAAATGATGCCTATTGGCGTGCATGGATGGCAACAGAGCAAACCATTGCGGGTAAACGCATTTTAGTATCGATTTCCGATGCACATAAACAAAAATTATTAAGCACCATGCAAATATTGGAAGAAAGAGGTTGGGAAATTTATAGTACGGGGGGTACGCATTCTTTCCTTTCTAAAAACGGTGTGGGTTCTTATTTTGTGTATAAAGCCAGTGAAAAAGTAGAACCGAATATTCGAACCGTGATTGCCAATCGTAAAGTGGATTTGATTATCAATATCCCGACCAATCAAAGTAAAGATTCAGAAACGGATGGGTTTGTGATTCGCCGCATGGCTATCGATCATCATATTCCATTGATTACGAATATTCACAGCGCACAAATTATTTTGCAGTGTTTGATTGATCTTAAGGATGCAGAGTTACCCGTACGTTCATGGCGAGAGATGGTGAAAAATCTTCCGAATCACCCCCTTTGAAAAAGGGGGTCGACGAGCATTGCGAGGCGGGGGGATTTTACAGCTTAAAAAATTCCCCCGCCATGCAAAAAGAACATGGCGCGCCTCGGGGTGATGTCATTTTAGCTGAAGCCGTGTTTTTTTGTTGTTGTGTCTTCTGGCGTAGGAATAATGTCTAGGTCACTTGTTGTTACAAAGGGTGTGGGTGTTTGAGCAATGGTGGGAGTGGTGGCTTGATATGTCTCAGTTGAAATGTTGAGGCCTGAAAAAACCGATCCTGTACTACTATGACCAGTAGAACCACTATCAGACCCTGATCGTGGTGAGACAACAAATGATATTTCAACCGACGTTTCATTTTCTTTATTTTCCGCTTTATATCCTGATGGATCAGTTGTACTTCTAGTCACAGGTACAGGAGGCGGCAGGGATAACGAGCTCTCTTGGAATGTTGAACCCTCTGACCCTGATCTCTGAATAGGAATTTTCTGCTTGGTGTTCTCACCAGTAACGAGCATGCTTTGTGCTTTCTCTAGCTTTTTAAATTTTGATACAGCTTTATAAGGACAGTTTGCAGATTGAGTAAAATGTTTATGTAAGTTTATCCCAAATTTGTCGCTGGTATAATCAATACCTCTGTTTGATAGTTGTTCATCACCACCCGCTATGGCTGCCTCTAAATCTTTCTCAGATGAAATCATTGAGACGTACACTTTATCCCTCTGAGGCGTTGCTATCAGATTATTAAGAACCGTCAAATACTCTACGCCATGCCTTTTATTAATAGTAGCAATATCATCAGGTGTTAATATACTTGTTTTTTGATCAGCTTCTAGCGCGATTTTTTCTTTTTTTAATTCAGAATCATTCGCTTTCAAAAGTTTAGCGAATTTTCTTCCTTGAATTCCGTCAGCAAGCATGTCATCTAACAATACTATATCGTAATTGAATTGTTGATTTTGAATTTCAAGCATGAAATTTTCAACGTTTACATAGTGTGTTAACTCAGCTTTTTGTTTTTTAATTTCTCCAACTTTTTTAGTAAACCACAATTCTTTTGGTTTATTCTTTTTTACACCAATGACATTTGCTTTTACCTGAATACTATTCATTGGTGTATCTTCGGCGTAGGCAATTCTGACTTTACTCATGATATTTTCCTCGTATAGTTAACACATAGATATAGTAATTGTGTATATAATTATCATTATTTAACATAATGAAAAAAAAATATCAACTAAATATTCAAATACTCAAATCATAATAAGTTGAATGTTTATATTTAATACAAATAAGTATTTATAATTACACTTATTTGCCATATATGTAAAATAAATGTACATTATAAAGTATAATAAATGCGTTGTTAAACTAATTGAAGCAGATTCGCAAGTAAAGGGCTTTTCATGCACCGCATCGTAATCCACCGAAACGGTGGTGGATTACGATAAAAATAAAAAGACCTTCCTTCTTAACTACTCGTTTGATTGATTGATGATGTAGGACTCAAAGTTTTTGTTGGTGATGTAACGGTCATCTCAGTAATCTCGTCGCTTGTAGGACTTGAAGTTTGAGGTGATGTATTTGACGTTGTTGATGATGGTGGGTTTGATGTTTTTGTTGTTTCTGGTAGGACTTGAAAATCACTATCACTTGGTGTTTCAAATAATTTTGGCGTAGGAGGATCAGTATTAGTATTAGTATTGGGAGCAATATTAATAGCAAGACGACCAAGACGACCAAAAATTTCAGTAGTAGTATCTTTATTAGTTGTAGGGTCGCTCAATGCTCTCTGCACAGAGTTTGGCGAAGACTTCCTCTTCTTAGTTGGTGAACTAGAAGATGAAGAGCTGCTCATGACGGGGGATGATGGTGGGGTCTCAGACTCTTTATTTTCATCTTCATCGCCAATATTTAGCATACTTTTCGATGTTGGTTTTACTGTTTTTCTTTTCTTCTTAGTAACTTTTTCTTCCATGACGGCAAAAGGACAGTTGGTAGATGTAGAACAATGTTCGGCTAAGCCTATCGCTTCCTTGTTTGTGGTATGATCAATACCTCGTTTCGAAAGTCCTTCGTTCTTTAGATCATCAGATGAAATCATTGTTATATATAAATGATTTTGAGGGTTTTCTATTAGCTGGGTTAGAACTTTCGAATAATCAACGTCGAATTTTCTAATAATAGCAAAATCATTATAATCGAGATTCTCATTGGCTATTAAGAAGTTGGTTTGTAGACCATTTTCATAGGCTTGTTTTTCTGCCATTAATTCATCTTTAGACGCTTTCAAAAGTTTAGCGAATTTTTTCCCGTCAATTCCACCTGGAAGATTGTTATCTAACATTAACATATCGTAATCGAAGATTCCCTTTTGAATTTCGAGCATAAAATGTTCTACATTTATATGATGCGTTATTTTAACTTCAGCGTTAACGAATTTTTTGTCTTGCGAAGAGCCACCTTTGGAGTTGAATTTCAATTTTTTTTGAGGCGCCTTTTTAAATCTTGGATCTGGTGTGCCGGCGATATTTCTAAATACGGCAAAAGCATAAGCTTTATTATCTTCTGCATAACCTATTTTGATGAATTTTCTGGGTTCCATAACATTTTCCTCGTTTAAAAATAGTATATTAATTGCACATGTAGATCATATAATAACCATTATTTTAAAAAAAGTCAAAATAATTTCTCAAAAAATGCTCAAATGAGGTAAAAAATGTCTTCTAACACAACTCCCACTGGCCACCCCTGTAGAATCAAATGGTTATAAGGTGACCAATGGCATTTAGTGTGCAAATTTTGATCATTAACAGCGGCTTTTTTATTCAAATCCACGATTGTATAGTCGTCCGTGGGAGGTAAATGGAAGATTTCCCTCGCCCTTTTAGAGGTCAAAGAGGCGATTTCAGAAAGCGTTAGTAACCCCTGATGATAAGCATTTAATAATAAAGGTAGTGTTGTTTCGATACCCGGCATCCCGGAGGGGCACTGACCATAAGGTCTTTCTTTTTCTGATAAGGTATGGGGCGCATGATCTGAGCCTATGGTATCGATGATCCCTTCATGGATGGCATTAAAAAGCGCTTCATGATTGCTACCCTCACGCAGAGGGGGATTCACGACCGCTTTTCCTGCCAATGTCGCATATGCCGATGCATCTAAAAAAAGATGATGCGGGGTGGTTTCTGCAAAAACGGGTAACCCCGCTTTTTTTGCTTTTCGGATCAAATCACATTCTATTCCCGTCGAGACATGCAAAATATATAAACGCGTACCATATTTTTTGGTTAAACCAATCGCTTTTTCGACAGCGACGCGCGCAACTTCTTCATTTCGAATAACAGAATGTGCTGCATATGTCATAGGACCTGGGTAATGCGCTTTTTGTGCTTGGAGTAAATGCTCGTCTTCAGCATGCACGGCGACAAGCAGGTGATTTTTTGCGGCTAATTCAAATACGGCATGTAAACTTTCATCATCGTCAATGACAAGATCGCCAGTGCTGCAACCCATGAAAACTTTGATGCCAATGACATCGTGTTTCACCAAGGGAATTTCTTGAAGATGATTTTTATCAGCGCCAAAAAATAATTGGTAACGCAAAGGGATTCCAACTTCACGCAATTGCGCATCGACAATATTTTTTTTCTCTATCAAACGCTCTCGCGTAATCGTCGGCGGCAAAGTATTTGGCATATCAAAAACCGTTGTGTAACCACCCGCGAGTGCTGCTTTTGCCGCCGTTCGCCAATCTTCTTTATGTTCTAAACCGGGGGTACGAAAGTGTACGTGCGGATCAATTAAACCAGGGAACACAATCCAATGATCTTCAAAGTGCGCAATATCTTTAATTTCTATTTCGATTTCTTGATTATCAAACGTTTTAAATATAGGCATTTTAAATATTCACCTTTACTAGATCTCGATCGAATTCTTTTTCACAATAATGACAAATCAGTTTGACGATTTTGCCTTGTTCTCGAATATGAAATACGCTTTGAATCGGTTCATGTTGCGTGATGCATGCGGTATTCGGACAAAAAAATACATTCGAAATGGACTCTGGCAAATGTGTCGTGATTTTTTGCTTCACTTCAAATTCTTGAATAATATTAATCGTTGCGAGCGGTGCAAAAATCACAATTTCATTGGCTTCTCGGTTTGTCAAAACACGATTTTCAATTTTGATTAAATCTTTCAATCCTAACAATTTACTCGGTAAATTTAATCCTAATGTGACTTTATTTTTTTGACTGTCTAAAACGCGTAGTAAACGCATAATACGTAATGCTTGCCCTGCAGGGATATGATCAATCACGGTGCCATTTTTGATAGCGGAAACAGAAAGTGTTTTCGTCATGGTAATTTCTCATTTAACAATAGCGCCAATAAAGCTTCTCGGACATATACACCATTCGCAGCTTGTGCAAAATAGTGTGCATAAGGCGTTTGATCGACTTCGGTTGCGATTTCATGGATACGAGGAAGTGGATGTAGTATTTTTAAGTTCGGTTTTACATTTTTCAAAAGTGCTGGGGTTAAGCAATAAAGATTTTTGACGAATTGATATTCTGCGTCATCAAATCGTTCTTGTTGAATACGCGTCATATAAAGAATATCTAGTTTGGGGATTACTTCTTCTAACGTACGATGAAATGAAAAGCGCACGCCGCGTTTTTTTAATGCGTCACAAATAGGTTCGGGCAACGTCAAAATTTCTGGCGAAACCAAATAAAGCCGTACACCAAATAACATACAAACTTCTGCAAAAGAATGAATCGTTCGGCCATATTTTAAATCACCGATTAAACCAATATTCAATCCATCCAATTTTTTTTGACATGCTTGGATGGTAAAAAGATCTACCAATGCTTGGGTTGGATGTTGATTGGCACCATCGCCTGCGTTGATGACGGGTTTATCGGAAATTTCAGCGGTAAAACGCGCGGCCCCTTCTTGGGGATGACGAATGACAATCAAATCTGCGTATTCAGAAATGACCTTCATGGTATCGTATAAGGTTTCGCCTTTTTGAATGGAGAGTGACTCATCGCTTGAAAAGCCTAACACTTTGCCACCTAAACGGAGGGTTGCTGATTCAAAAGAAAGTCTTGTGCGTGTGGAGGGTTCAAAAAAGCAATGTGCGATCAATTTATCCTTGATTAAATGTTTAGCGGGTGCATTTTTTAAATCAAAAGCTGTGTCTAAAATTGTGCGAATATTTTCCAATGTTAAATCTTTGATGGATAAAATATCGCGCTCGAATAGTGGATTACCCATTTTTTAAACCCCGATTAAAAACCTGTTTGCTTTTGGTAGTGTAATATGCTGCAATTGCTTACGAAACGCAACAAGGAGTAAAGCCTGAAATGAACTTTAAACCTTTAATCTTTTCACTTTATAAAATCGGCGCTGTTAAATTTGGAGATTTCACCCTCAAAAGTGGTGAAAAATCAAACATATATATTGACTTACGCGTCATCATTTCTTATCCCGATGTTTTAAAAGCCGTGAGTGAAGCCATTTGGCAACAAGCCCATGGTTATCCTTTTGATCTTATTTGTGGCGTGCCTTATACCGCTTTACCCATCGCAACGTGCATTTCTTTACAACAAGATATTCCCATGGTGATGCGCCGTAAAGAAAAAAAAGAATATGGCACGAAGCAACAAATCGAAGGTGTCTATAAAACAGGACAAAAGTGTCTCATCGTGGAAGATATTATCACGAAGGGTACGAGCATTCTTGAGACCGCAGATGATCTTGAGGTGGCGGGATTAAAAGTCCGTGATGTGGTTGTTTTAATTGATCGTGAAGCGAATGGTGCCCAAAATTTACATGAAAAACATTATCAACTTCACGCGGCTTTTACACTCAAAGATATTTTAAATACTTTGCTACATTCGGATGAAATATCGGAAGAAGATCGTGCGATGGTGACACATTTGATACAAGAGAAGGTATAAATGAAAAAACGTCTTCCTTTTGACGCACGGATGGCGTTTTGTAAAAATCCAACGGGAAAATTATTATTTCAAATACTACATGAAAAAAAAACCCATTTGGCTTTATCCGCGGATGTGACGCGTGCGGATGATTTATTGCGATTGGCGGATCAATGTGGTCCTGAAATTTGTGTATTGAAAACGCATATCGATATTCTTGAAGATTTTTCATTGTCGTTGACAAAAGAGTTAGTAAATCTCGCGAAAAAGCATCAGTTTTTGATTTTTGAAGATCGTAAATTTGCAGATATTGGAAGCACGGTTCAAAAGCAATATGCAAGTGGGATGTATCATATTGCCGATTGGGCAGATATCGTGAATGCACATGCACTTCCCGGTCCTGGGATTGTGGAAGGGCTTTTATCGATTGGTCTTAAAAAAAATCGCGGGTTATTATTGCTTGCCGAAATGAGCTCAAAAGATAATTTATTCAATGCAGAATACAGCCAAAAAACCTTAAAAATGGCGGAACAATTTCCTGAATTTGTGATGGGGTTTATCAGTCAAAAAAAATTATCCGACGATCCGCAATGGATTTATATGACGCCGGGTGTGCAGTTAGAAGAGGGTAAGGATGCTTTGGGTCAGCAATATGTGACGCCGGAACGTGCCATCCAAAATGGAGCTGATATCATTATCGTGGGACGTGGGATTTTAAATGCAAAAGATCCGCAGGAGGCTGCGAAAGCGTATAGAAAAGCTGCAAACGGGCTTATTCGCTGAACGTATTACCAGAAAATTTTTGGGTTTTGGGGAGGCGCAATTGTAGGAGATATCTCCTCTTGCGATTTAATTGGAGCTTTAGCTTTTTTTAATATATTATCTTGCAGTGATTCAATTTGTTTCAGCAGTTTATTACGTCTAGCTACATTAAAATCTTCTCTAAATTCAATTGCTGCATGTAGGTGCGCTAATAGCGCGTAATATGCATCTATCTTGTCTCGCGTTAAAGGTGGCTGTTTTTCAGTCACTCGCGTCATTGTATCAAAAAACTTAATTAGTCTCTCATCGTCATTTTTTTCCTCTGTTCTTGTGAATGGATGGAAAATATAGTTTGATAAAAATTTTTCAGTATCACCATTTTTCTCATCAAGCTGCAGATTCCTAACATCACATTTAAGAAATATATTGTAAAACTCAGATTTCGCATACTTTTGCATAGACCCAACGCGTACAGAAACAACCTTCCTAATTGTTTCTTCCAATATATTTTGGTCGATAGTATTAGTATTTTTTGTTTTAAATCCTTTTGCATAAATTTCATAAACCTTTTCAATGGTCTTTTTTTTGTCCTTATCCGGAATGTGACTCAATGCCTCTCGAAACGCATCTACGCGTAGGTCAGCAGCATGGCCAGTGTCTACATTCATTTTTTCATGTTTGTCTGCACTACGAATCCATAGCTGTACATATTTAGCGCGCACATCGATATCATTTATTAAAAATTTGATGTAATTGTTCCCGGCCTGGCTAAAAAGTTTACCAGTATAAGAGTTTGATGCGTTATCATGTTTAAAGTCCTTATCGGCTTCTCTTTGCAAGGCATGACGTTCGCTCGCACCGGTATCAATGCCAATAATATCTTTTATCTGTTCTGCTTTTATTGTCTTAATTTTTTCATCTTTTGGCTCTTTGCTTTCAATAACACTCACAAGAAACTGTCCAGTATGTAAACTTTCATCGCCCATAAATACTTTCGCAAAAATAGCGACTGCCAATGTCGCTTTCGCATGATCACTTAATCGTCGGATAAAGTTTAAAACGCTTTGTTCATTCCATGATTCAGGACTAATCAATGTCTTTGGGTTTCGTTCTTCACCAAATATCGCCATATGCAATGACTTTGCTTCTTGGATTGCGGGTTGGATTGTAACCACTTTCATATTATTTTTATCTTCACCGAATTGTTCGGTCCAAGCTAAATTAATAGCGTATTTATACTCTTTTGGAAGATACGGTTCAACAAAGCGGGCAGATCCTTCTTGTATACAAGTCGCAATATCATCTTCTTTGATGACAAAAAGATTTCCTTTCTCATCTTCATAAAACCCTGCTTGTCCTGGCTGACCTCTATTACCTAATGCCTTTTTGAATATGTAGTGGTTACCTTGGCTATCTTGGTATTTTCTCTCTAATGACATATGACAAACCCTCGTTTTGATCTATAATAGCACAAAAATATCTTAATGTATCATTTTTTAGGCCGCAGAGATTTGGCTCAATTGAGCCGATTATTTGAGATAATCGGCTCAAAATTTATTGATTTTTGAGCCGATTAATGGTTATAATTAGCTCATGACTATTTACAATTGGCAACTAACCGATTGGCCGCATTTTCAATACGATCTTTCTTCTATGTATGAAACGCTATTTTCTATTGCGGAAAAAATGGGATTTATCCGCGGAGAATTCGACCATGTTGCAGAAAATTTAAAAACAGAAACGATCATCGATCTTATGGTTGAAGAAGCCGTTAAAACCTCTGAGATTGAAGGTGAGTATATTCAACGTGAAGATGTATGGTCTTCTATCAAAAATAAATTGGGATTAAATCCAACCGTGGTTCGCGTGGCAGATAAACGAGCGCTTGGCGTCGCAGAATTAATGTTAGATGTTCGACACACTTTTAAAGAATCTTTAACAGAATCTAAGCTATTTGATTGGCATCATATGCTTTTATCGGGTTCGCGTAACTCTAATATTCGGATTGGTGCTTGGCGGGTAGATGAAGAGACTATGCAAATTGTGTCAGGATTTCAAGGTAAGCAAGTGGTGCATTTTGAAGCGCCACCTTCAAAACGTGTCCCGCAAGAAATGAAACAATTTATTCAGTGGTTTAATGAAACATCGATTTCATTTCCACCTGTACGAGCGGCAATTGCGCATTTGTATTTTGAAAGTATTCATCCTTTTGATGATGGAAATGGGAGAATAGGCCGAGCAATTGCAGAAAAAGCTTTATCGCAAGGGTTTGGTTATCCGGTGATATTAAGTTTATCTCACGCGATTGAGGCAAATAAAAAAGCGTATTATGCAGCTTTAAAAACGGCATCAAGATCGAATGAAATCACAGCGTGGATTCAATATTTTAGTCATGTGATATCAGAAGCACAAATCGACGTTCAAAAGCAAATTCAATTTATTTTAAAAAAAGCCGCATTTTTTGCTATTTATAAAGATGTGTTAAATGAACGTCAATTAAAAGTGGTGCACCGGATGTTGAAGGCAGGCATCAAAGGATTTGAGGGTGGAATGACAGCCAAAAAATATATGGCAATTACCCATACCTCCAAAGCAACAGCGACGCGTGATTTGCAGTCTATGTTTGAAAATGGTGTACTGCGACAAATTGGTAGTGGCCGCAGCGTCAGATATGAATTGAATTTATAGATTTTTTAATTGCTGAACCTTAGTCACAATTTTTTTTAAATGACGTATTTCATCTGGTGAAAATTCTTTGTAGAAATCTGTTCCTATATTGAGACAAAGATACACGTTATTGTTGATGCCTGAGATGATATCAACTCCTGGAAGTTCGACGTAATCGATTTGGTCCATGGCATCTTTTGCCCAGTTTTTTAAACGGTCTAAGGTATCAAAGGCAAGCATGTAATGATTGTTTTCGATTTTTGTGAATAAGGGGGAAAAAGGTTCGTCAGTGGAAGCAGATTTTTCTTTTTTGACGGGGATGAACAATAGGGTTTGTAAGAAAAAAAGGTAGGCTTTGTTGATGAGGTCTTGGTTTCCAGGGTTTTGGAAGGCGGTGCTAACGATGTTATCTAATTCAGTCATGTAATAAAAATCCTATGAAAACTCTCACCCGTTGACAGGCCAAATTCTTCTATAAATCGAGGACGGGAGAGGGCTACAGAAGAGATTCTCTAAAACGAGAGAGGTTCTCTTCTTGAGCCCTCTCCCGCCCTCAATTGATTGAAGAACTCAGTCCATCAGCGGGAGAGGGTTGGGTGAGGGCTTTCCCCAGGCTGCAAATCATGCTCTTTATAATTTACTTCCCCTCCCTCATTGTGAGACTCATTCACCATCGAAACATCTGGTCGTTGATCTAACAACTGAATGACTTTATCCAGCTTAATATTCAACTGCGAAAGCATCGTAGTATAACTTTGGCTCACGCGTTTTTCCACTTCCATTACGAATTTTTCTTTTTCTAACAAAGTAGACATTTTTTGCAAATAATCAGATGGGATTTTTTCAATCACACAATCCGATTCGTCCGTGGTTTTCCATCGCAATCCTAATTCTTTGGCAACATATGCTAGGTAAAGACGTATCAAATTGATATTATTTTGATCATTAGGCATTTTAAGAAAAGTATTTCCATCAGGGTATATGATTTTCAAAATCGAAACGGCTCTTTCGATAATTTGAAGATTTGAAATGGGCGGTTTTTTTTGAAACGCACTGCCAAGCTTTCTGAGCTCAATTACGCGTGGATTCATATTGTTTTTCCTTAAACATGTTCATCCTTGAACATTTGATTATATGGGTTTCGTTAAAAGGGCACAACGGATGGCACTAGGGGATGAATTTAGGTACAATGCAGCTTTTTAAGCGCTTAAACAAGTCTGAGGAGTTCCGCATGATAGAACCAAATGAGAATACGATGCTCAATGAAAATCTATTTTTGAACTTAACGGCTGAAGAATTAATTTCTCGGTCTGAGCAGAGAAATGAAGGGGTTTTGGCGTCCAATCAAGCGCTCACAGTTGTCACAGGTAAACGAACTGGGCGTTCTCCCAAAGATCGATTTATTGTGAAAGATGCAATGACAGAAAAAACCGTTGATTGGAATACGATTAATCAACCCATTGAACCACAAAAATTTACAGCGTTATGGGCGCGTGCAGAAAATCATTTACAATCCAAAGATTGTGCATTTGTTTCTTATCTCAAAGTTGGGGCCGAAAAAAAATTTTCACGTACCGTCAAAGTGGTGACAGAATTAGCATGGCATAATCTTTTTACCCAAATTTTATTTATTCACCCAGAGTCGCCTATTCTGGAGGATCAAAAAGATCAATGGACATTACTTTGTGTCCCGAGTTTTGTGACCGATCCTGTTCGCGATGGCGTGAATAGCGATGCGGCGGTTATTCTTCACTTTTCAACCCGGCAAATTTTAATTGCGGGCACTTTTTATGCGGGTGAAATGAAAAAATCCATGTTTTCCATACTGAATTTTTTACTGCCAGATCATGATATATTACCTATGCATTGTGCCGCCAATGTCGGCAAAGAGGGTAAAACCGCTTTATTTTTCGGATTATCGGGCACGGGTAAAACAACACTTTCTGCGGATCCGGAACGTTTTCTCATCGGAGATGATGAGCATGGCTGGAGTTCGGAGGGGGTATTTAATTTCGAAGGCGGTTGCTATGCCAAATGCATTGACTTATCTCGGGAACGAGAGCCTGTGATTTGGGATGCAATTCGTTATGGATCGATCATGGAAAATGTGGTGTTGGACCCCAAAACCCTAGAACCCGATTATGGGGATACCAGCTTGACGCAAAATACACGCGCGGCTTATCCGCGAGAATATATTCCTTTACGTGTGGAAGAAAACAAAGGCCCTGAACCCCATGCTGTTTTATTTTTGACTTGTGATTTGTATGGTGTTTTGCCCCCTGTTGCAAAACTTTCCATTGAACAAGCCGCATATTATTTCTTAAGTGGGTATACGGCCTTGGTAGGAAGCACAGAAGTGGGTCAAGGATCTGGCATTAAGCAAACCTTTAGTACTTGTTTTGGCGCACCCTTTTTCCCAAGACCGCCGCAGGTGTATGCGGATTTATTAATGCGGCGGTTAGCATCGAGTGGTGCTCAAGTTTATCTTGTAAACACAGGCTGGACGGGTGGCGCGCACGGTGAGGGCGGTAAACGTTTCTCTATTCCAACCACACGAGCAATCGTCCGTGCGATTGTGAATGGCGAATTGCATGATGCGACTTACGAAAAATTAAGTGGATTTAATTTGGATATTCCACTTGAAGTCAAAGATGTCGAAAGCCGCGTATTAAATCCAAGTAAAGCATGGGATAATGGGCCCGCTTACGATAATTATGCACAGTTACTCATGGAAAAATTTATCGAAAATTTCAAAAAATTTGATGTCAGTCAAACGATACGTAATGCAGGACCTAAGGTATACCTTTTATGACAGTCGCAAAAAATATAAAAACAATAAAAGAGCAAATTCATTCTAAAGAAGCAAAATATGGACGTAATCCGGAATCCGTACAATTATTGGCGGTCACTAAAAAACATTCTGTGAATGCCATTCAAGAAGCCTATGCGGCAGGTCAACGATGCTTTGGTGAGAATTTTGTACAAGAAGCGATGAACAAGATCGAGACTATTAATCAACATGATATTGAATGGCATTTTATTGGTCATATTCAAAGTAATAAAACACGAAAAATTGCTGAGAATTTTCACTGGGTACACAGTATTACATCACCACAAATTGCCGAGCGATTGCATCAACAGCGTCCGGAATCTTTGCCGCCATTGAATGTATGTTTGGAGGTGAATGTCAGTCATGAACAGACAAAAGGCGGTATTAATTATGTCGATGTACTGCCATTAGCTGAACTTTGTGCATCTTTCAATCGTTTGAAGCTCCGAGGTTTGATGGCAATCCCGGCGCTGCATGCAGAGCTTATCGATCAACGGGCAGAGTTTTATAAGCTTCGACTTTTATTTGACGAATTGAATAAAAAAAATTTCCAATTGGATACGTTGTCCATGGGTACGACACAGGATATGGAAGCAGCGATTGCGGAAGGTGCGACGATTGTGAGGATAGGGACGGCGATATTTGGGACGCGGGAAGTTTAAATCCCCCCGCCTGTGCCCCGCTCGTCGACCCCCTTTTTCAAAGGGGGTCGCGAGGCGGGGGGATTTTTATGGCTATTGCTATAAATTCATATCTCCGGGAAAATAGATAAATATCACTACGCAATGGAATGTCGTTGACATGTCATATGGAAGGATCTTTTTGGTAAGATCTTTGTTCGTAGTCATTCTTGGGTCATTATTCACCACAAGCTGTATGGTGGGGCCTGATTTTCATCGTCCTAAAACACCTGAAACCACTCGTTATACCGAGCATGCTCTCTCCACTAAAACCGTCAACAGCGAAAAAATCTTAGGAAAAGCAGGTAAAGCCCAATATTACACAAAAGAATCCCTCAGTCGTGAATGGTGGACGATGTTTCATTCGCCGGAGCTCAATGAACTTATCAAACGTGGATTGAGGAATAGTCCAACGATTGCAGCAGCCAAAGCTGCTTTAAGAGAGGCGCAAGAAAATTTAAAAGTTCAAGTGGGTACTTTATATTATCCTGCATTCAATGCACTCGTCTTTGGTGAAAGAGAATTGGAAATTGGTGATCCTCCTTCAACGCCGAGCAATTTATTTAATCTTTATAATGCATCTGTCAGTGTGACTTATAATTTTGATATTTTTGGCGGTACGAGGCGACAAGTGGAAGCATATCGTGCGTTAGTGGATTTTCAATGTTATGAATTAGATGCTGCATTTATTACACTGACTTCTAATATTGCAACAACCGCAATCCGAGAAGCATCGTTACGTGAACAAATTAAAGCAACGAAACAGATTATCAAACTCAATCAACATCAATTAAAAATTTTAAAAAAACAATTTGAATTAGGGAGTGCTTCTGAAAGCGATGTATTGGCACAACAAATTTTATTAGAACAAAACGAAGCGCTATTACCTACACTTGTGACGCAACAGGCACAAGCCAGACATTTACTTGCCGTACTCGTAGGTGTTATCCCAAGCGAAAGTCAATTGCCGACTTTTGATTTAAATAAATTGGAATTACCCGGAGAATTACCGATCAGTGTGCCTTCAACATTAGCAGAACATAGACCGGATGTGCGAGCGAGCCTCGCCTTATTGCATCAAACCAATGCGTTGATTGGAGTGGCCACCGCAAATTTATTTCCGCAAATTACGCTGAGCGCAAGTTATGGTTATGCGGGAGAAGTACTTCCTCGTCTTTTCACTGCAAAAAATCAATTGTGGGATTATATGGCGCAGATGACGCAAACGTTATTTCAGGGGGGCGCATTATTGGCTGCACGCCGTGCTGCGATTGCGTCTCGTAATGAAGCGTTTGCGCAGTATAAACAAACTGTTTTGCAAGCCTTTCAAAATGTGGCAGATAGCTTGCGCGCGCTTGATTCAGATGCGAAAAATTTAAAAAGTTTAGCGAAAGCTGAACGTGATGCAGAACATGCATTAAAAATTGTGAAAAAACAATATTCATTGGGGGCCGCAAGTTTTCTTTCGCTTTTAGTCGCAGAATTACAATATCAGCAGAGTTATTACAATCGAATAGAATCAGAAGCGGCAAGATTTTCAGATACGGTTGCGTTATTTCAAGCATTAGGCGGCGGATGGTGGGATAGAGAAACCAATGGAAAGGAGTTCGCTAAATGAATAAACGTGCCAAATATATTTTATCTATCATCCTCATTTTATTTTTCGCTATATTTGTTTATAAATGGATAGATCAATGGCGGTTAAAACAAAAAATTGCTGAAAGCATGAATGCACCTGTCAGCGTTGCGGCTATACAGGCAAAACCTATGGCATGGCAGCAGCAATATATTGCTTCTGCCAATATTGTTGCAGTAAAAGGGGTTAATGTTACTACACAAATTCAAGGTCAAGTGCAAGCGATTTATTTTAATCCTGGAGAGTTTGTCGAAGAAAATAGCGTCTTGATACAACTCAATGCGGATCCTGATATGGGTCTATTACATTCATTAGAAGCGGCGGCAGATCTCGCCAAAATCAATTATGAAAGAGATAAAAAACAATATGAATCCGTACATGCCATTAGTAAATCCGTTGTAGATACCGATTTTGAAAATTTGAAAAGTGCCATCGCACAAGTTGCTCAGCAAAAGGCAATTGTCAAACAAAAAACGATACATGCACCTTTTTCTGGTTTTTTAGGTATTCGCCTGGTCAATATTGGTCAATTTCTAAATCCTGGGGATGCAATCGTCACGATTCAAACATTTAATCCTATATTTGCGGATTTTTATTTGCCGCAACAAGCGTTATCCAATTTACATTTAGGGGATGAAGTGATTATTACCAATGATACTTATCCCAATAAAAAATTTATAGGAAAAATCACGACGATTAATCCATTGGTAGATGTGTCGACAAGAAATGTTCAAGTAGAAGCAACCGTGGATAATCCAGAAAAACTATTATATCCCGGCATGTATGCGTCAAGTGAAGTACATTTTGGAAAACCGACAAATTATATTACGCTTCCTTTAGCTGCTGTGAGTTTTAAGCCATACGGTCAAATTGTTTATATTGTGAAAGAAAAAGAAAAAGATAAAAATGGAAAACCGATTTTAATTGTCAAAGAATCTTTTGTCACAACGGGAGAGACAAGAGGTGATTTAATCACTATTTTAAAGGGATTAAATGAAAATGATATGGTAGTGACCGCCGGACAATTGAAATTAAGAAATAATGCATTTGTTATCATAGATAACACGCATGTGCCGCCCGCAGAACTCAATCCTTATGTGATGAATGATATATTATGATGACCTTCACAGAAATTTTTATTAGAAAACCGGTATTATCCATTGTTGTCAGTTTGGTCATTTTAGTATTAGGCATACGTGCGATGTTATCGCTTCCTATTCGAGAATTTCCAGAAATAGAAGATGGCGTCATTACCATTACAACGACATATACCGGCGCAAACCCTTCTATTATTGAAGGATTTATTACCTCTCCGATCGAATCATCTGTTGCACAAAGTAATGGTATTGATTACATCACATCATTTAGTACAGCCAGCACAAGTGTCGTGCAATGCTATTTAGACCTTAATTATGATACACAAAAAGCATTAACGGAAGTGTCCGCGAATGTGAATGCTGTACTTGATCAACTGCCTGCAGATACTCTTCCACCTGTAATTACCGTGACGAGTGGTGAAACAATTAATTCTATGTATCTTGGGTTTTACAGTAGTGTTCTTACAGAATTTCAAATTACTGATTACGTATTTCGTGAGATTGTTCCTAAATTACAATCCATCCAGGGCGTACAAAGTTTAGAGTTCACCGGAGATCGATTTTACGCGATGCGCTCGTGGTTAGATCCCAAAAAACTCTATGGTTATGGTTTAAATGCAGGGGATATTGCTAATGCTTTAGAAAAAAATCATGTATTAACCGCAGTAGGTAGAACAGATGGAACATTATTTACGGCGGATCTTTCTGTCAATACAGATTTAAGAACCGTAAAACAATTTCACGATATGTCCATTAAAGCAAATAATAATTCCATCGTACGTTTGGGTGATGTCGGTGAAGTGGCACTTGGGGCAATGGATTATGATACCTCCAGTAGTATCAATGGGAAGTTTGCGGTATTTATTGGGGTGCATTTAGCACCTGCTGCTAATCATTTAGAAGCGATGGATAAAATAAATAATGTGTATGTAGATATTAAAAACCATTTGCCCGAAGGTTTATATGCAGAAATAGTTTATGATTCCAGTGATTTTATCCATGATGCATTCGAAGAAGTATTTAAAGCAATTATGATTGCTTTGATTATTGTGACTATTATTACTTTTTTATTTCTTGGCACGGTTCGTTCTGCAATTATTCCGATTGTCGCAATTCCTTTTTCATTGATAGGTACTTTTTTCATTATGTTTTGGTTGGAGTATTCCATCAATTTATTAACAATGCTCGCTTTTTTACTTGCGATTGGCCTCGTGGTCGATGATGCGATTATTGTCGTTGAAAATGTCCACCGACATATGGAAGAGGGGCTTACGCGTTTTGAAGCGGCTATTCAAGCAATGCGAGAACTTACCATTCCTATTATTGCGATGACGCTGGTATTAATTTCAGTTTATATCCCCATTGGTTTTATGGAAGGATTAACTGGGATTTTATTTACAGAATTTGCATTCACCTTGGCAGGTGCTGTTACGATATCTGCTATTATTGCATTGATATTGTCGCCGATGATGTGTTCTCAATTATTGCAAACAACAAAAAACAACCATATTCATCGGTTTAACTTCATGAAATACATAGATAAGAAATTTGAAAATTTACATCTTTGGTATCAAAATATTTTAAGTGAAATGCTGCAAAATATAGCTTTTTTTGGCTATTTTATCGCGATTATATTTGTAAGTATCATTTTTTTATATAGTACATCAAAATCTGAATTAGCGCCGCAAGAAGATCAAGGCGTTATAATCGCGCAATTGACGGCAGCACCGAATGCAACGCTACATCAAACACAATTTTATGCAGAAGAAGTAAATCAAATTTTTCATCAATTTAAAGAAAGTGATGTCGTTTTCGAGCTTGATGGGAGCAATTTGACAAACGCTATCAATGTGAGTTTAATTAATATGCGTTTAAATCCTTGGGATCAACGTAAAAAAACCACCAATCAGCTTGCTCCCATTATTCAAGAAAAAGTAAATAAAATCACAGGCGCTAAAGTTGCGATTAATCAACCATTATCATTGCCAGGGAATGGTGGTTTGCCAGTTCAGTTTGTAGTGAGCACGACAGAATCCTTCGAAAAGCTTAATGAAGTTATGCAAGCGCTATTAGAAAAAGCGCGAGAGTCGGGAATTTTTTTGTTTTTAGATACAGATTTAAAAATTGATAAGGCGCAATATAATATTATTTTAGATCGCATGAAAACCGCAGAGCTTGGCATATCGATGCGAGATATTAGTGATAATTTATCAGGTGCGCTCAGTCAAGGTTTTACGAATTATTTCAATCTTGCGGGGAAATCCTATCAAGTCATTCCGCAAATGACACATGGAGCAAGATTGAGTATCGATCAAGTGATGAATTATAATATTACCGCAAATAATATATCTATACCACTTTCAACCATTGGACATGTTAAAACAAGCACCGTTGCAGAATCACTGAATCATTTTCAACAATTGAATGCCGGAACGCTTTCTGCAACACCTTTTCCAGGTGTTTCTTTGGGTGAGGCATTAACGACGCTTGAAGAGCTTTCCAAAACGCTTTTACCAAGAGATTATACAGTGGATTATGCCGGTCAATCACGTCAATTTGTCCAAGAAAAAGAATCATTGTCTGTGACTTTTACTTTTGCAGTTATTATTATTTTTCTTTCGCTTTCTGCTTTATTTAATAGTTTTCGTGATCCTTTGATTATTTTAATCACGGTCCCTATGTCTATTTGTGGCGCGCTTATTTTTATTAGTTTAGGTGTTGGTGGTATTTCATTGAATATTTACACAGATGTGGGATTAATCACATTGATTGGATTAATCAGTAAACATGGTATTTTAATCGTAAAGTTTGCGAATGATTTACAACTCAAAGGCATAAAAAAACGCGAGGCAATTATTATGGCAGCAGGGATTCGATTGCGGCCAATTTTAATGACAACCGCCGCAATGGTTTTAGGGGTGATGCCACTGTTATTTACATCCTATGCGGGTGCGGTGAGTCGATTTAATATTGGTCTTGTTATAGTTTCAGGCATTTCAATTGGTACATTATTTACACTATTTGTAGTGCCGGCGATGTATATTGTTTTTGCAGAGGATAAACAAAATGTTAAAGTGCGCTAAAATAAAATTATAATGACTTGTCATTCCGGCGAATGCCGGAATGACAGGGTGAATGATTGGAGGGATTCTTGATGAATCGTAGAAAATGGATTATTTTAATTATTTCATTGTTCAATATGTTCTTTTTTTCTACCACTCTTTCCGCAGGATTGATCAAGGGAATTTATATCAATCAAGAGACTATGGAAAATACCGCACAAATTTCTTATCTCATAAATCGTGCAAAAAAAGTAGGCATTACAACGTTTATCGTCGATCTTGAGAAACCTTCCGGTATTTATCAAAAAAATATCGGTTTATTAAAAGCCAATGGCATTAAATATATCGCGAGAATTATCTTTTTTCCCAATAATGGTGGGACATCCCAACAAGTTCACTCGCAAGATTATTGGAACAAAAAATATCAATTAGCGAAAACCGCGATTGCTTATGGTGCATCACAAATACAGTTAGATTATATTCGCTATAAATCAAAACAGCCGGCATCGCAACAAAATGCGCAAGATATTTTGGCAATTATTCGCTGGTTTAAAGCTCGTGTGGGTGTTCCTGTACAAATCGATGTTTTTGGCATTTCAAGCTTTGGTCCTTCGGCACACATTGGCCAAGACATTAAATTATTTTCAAGCAGCGTCGATGCGGTTTGTCCCATGGTTTATCCTTCACATTACGAACCTTACAAAATGCACGCGGTGACGCCGTATGATACGGTCTATTCATCTCTTATGGCGATCCATCATCAATTTAGTTATAAACCTTTACATTTCAAATTAATTCCTTACATTGAGCAATCCAATTATCGTTATCCTTTATCGCGTCAGAAAAAATTAGATTACCTCTACTATCAAATTCAAGCCGCAGAAAATGCCAATGCAGATGGTTGGTACGTGTGGAGTCCGCATAATTATTATGATACGTTGTTTCAAGTGTTAGAAACAAAAAATGTGAAGTAAAAATTTTTAAGGAGTAGTCCAGTTCTGTTTAAATTCAGATTCTTTTAAAAAATTCTCCAACATATTTCTGATTTGTTTGTTTTGGATAAGAGTGTCGCTAGAAATAGATGTTAGGTTGCTGTCAAGTTGTTCTAAAATATACATGTGCTCCCAAAGACTTTCATCATTTTGCCAATCTTCTGGGATTTTTGATAAAATCTCTGAAAATGCGTGTCGGACCATACGCGCGCGCTTTTTGTCGTTATTTATATAACTTTGTTCTAATTCTTTTAAGGAAATAAGTAGATTTGTCAATTTTTTATTTGGGCCATGGAGGTTATCAATCTGTTTACTATTTAAAGATAAAATATCAATAATTTGTTGATTAAATGCATGGATTTTCTTAATTGAAGAAAATTTAAATATATTACGTCGTTTTTGATCTAACGTATCCATCTGGCAAGCCAGCTGATGAAACGCTTTGACATTTTTTATAACATCTCCGTGACTTTTTTGTACTTGAGTTTTACAAGCTTTTATCTCTTTGAGTCTTCGTGGTTTTTTTTTATAAATACTTTCATAAGTACTAAAAAGGGTTTTATTCTTATTTTCCATTTCCTTATAAAAAGAATAGGCCCACATGCTTGCATCGTTCTGTTTTTTTTCAGCCCTTTCTTTAAAATTGAATTTAACATAGTGTTCAAATTGCTCAGGTGTTGGAGGTTTATATTCAATGATATTTAATAGAATAATCTTTAGTTGTTTGAGGTTTTTTTTAGTAAGTTCTGGGTCAAGCTGAATCTTAAATTCCTCAGAAAATATTTTAAACCAATTAAAAGCGGTATCTGCATCATCTTCATTAAATATATCTACTATCGATAAAACGATTATAAATATATGATCGAAAGGGTTCTTAAATATATTTTTTTGCTTTTTCGCCAGAATATCAAAAATGATCCCCATTTGAATTAGATATGTACCAGAAATACATGAAGAAAGATCAGTAGAAGATATTACTTTGAAAAAATTATTTGCAAACAGCTCTTTATGCGGATCTTCAGAAAGTTCCTTTAGTTTGTTTATGGTAAGATTTAGAATTTCATGATAATCTTCGCTTTTACAGTCGGTGGTTTCAAACCATTTTGGAGGTAAAAAACTATACGCTGGCGTTTCTGGTATTTCTTTTTTTCTATCTAACGTGACTTTTTCAAGTTTATCAACAATCATTTTATTTAAACTTTGACGTTCTTTTAATTTTAAAGGTTCATTTTCTATTGATTTTCGTATGGACTGTAGTCCATGAAAATAAGGCATTAAAAGGTGGTTTCTCGAAATGATTTTGCTATCCGTGATGATAGGAATTTTTTTAGGAGGTGATTGTTTCTTTTTTTCATAATTTACATCTAGCGTAGCCTCTCTTCCTATGTCAGTTAATTTTTTATCTAGTTCTTTTTCTTCTTTGGCAAGTAAATCTTCATCTCGTTTAGGCCATTCAAAATCAGCAAGTAAATCGATGAGTTCGATATATGCCTTAATGGCATTCAACAATTCTGGGTCTTTACTTTCATGGATGGCTTCTTTAAGTCGTTCAAAAAGAGATTTTTTATTATCAGCTTGCTGAAAAGGGTTTGGCATCTCCGAATTCCTCGTTTAAAAATATAAAAAAATTTATAGTTAATAATTATACAAATAAAAGCATAAAATGTAAAAATAATACATCAAACAGTCTAGATTGAGCATTAAAAGAACAGCACTTTCCTATCAAAATTATTCTGGTTATAGTGTTACATTCTTAATTCGAAAAGGAATTCTAAAAAATGGCAAAAATCAAATCGATACTTGCAGGGTTCACGATTTTTCTACTTTCGCTATTTCCCACCGTTGAAGCAAGTGAAACACTATCGCAAACTCGCTTGTTGATGGTCAATGCAAATCAGATTGTGAAAAAACCGACTGTATTAAGCTGTTTGACGCCATCCCTTACGTTAGAAAGCCCAACGAACATATGGTTTACCTCTGCAACATTTACGGTTACCAATAATTGCTCTTCAAGCCAAAATCTAAATAATGCAGTGGTTTCATTCCAAAGCAATTCTAATAATATTGACGCCATGTGGGGTGGCATAAACAATTCTTCCGCATTTACCTATGCGGGTAACATTGCAAGTACGGTGTTAAACATACAAACGGGTAATTTAGGCATAGGTAAAGCGCTTACCTTGAATTTTGGTATTAATCTCAATGGTGTTCTCTTTGATTTAGCCAGTGCTCTCAAAACGCTCGCCATTGTTCCATCCACACCCACACCAACCAATGGTGAAGTGGATATGACAGTGGACCCAACAGGTATGTCTGGGGTAACTAGCCTAGCTGAAATTAATGTGACAGGTCCGGGACTCTCAACACCTTATGTGATTATCAATACAAACTGGAATTCGAAGACAACCTACAAAATAATGGGCTTAGCTTATGGTACTTATTTCATTAGTCCACAACCCATCGGAAGCACTTATGTGGGTAAAGCGATGCCTGCGACGGTTTCTGTTAATAGCAGTACCCCAGTTGTTTCCACAGTGACATATCAACCGGCCCCCGCGCTTGGGAACTTACAAATTAGCTTAAGTGCCGCACCTATGACAGGATTGGCTAACTCTGTCACCGGCACTTTGACAGACAATACTTTACATCAAAGCCAAAACGTTACCCTAAGCTGGGGCGAGATGCGGCTTATTCAAAATTTACCTGCAGGTGATAATTATACGTTAACTTTCCCGGAGGTTACGAATGGTCTTTTCTTTTCTAATATGTTACCGATCACAGGGGCGATTATTATTTCACAAGGCAGAACAACGCCTTTATCCATCTCCTATCAGTCCCCACAGCCGATGCCATCCCAATCCGTTGAATTTACCCTGAATGGCTTGCCGGGAGGAGTGCAAGCATCGTTAACCATTGTGGATGCCCATGGCAACATCTTTTCTCTATCCAATTTGAATAATGGTCAAGTGTCAGAGGCGCTACCAGTGAATGATACTTTCACTGTATCAGCGAAAGCGTCGAACTTAATTGCAAATATTTCACCAACAAGCTTTACATTACAAAGCGGGAAGACACCTCCCGCGGTAGCGGTGACATTTAATGCTGAACCACCGCCATCATCGAATAGTCATTTTTATGCCTATGCGGATACCGGTATACAATCAAATGGTACAGGTCTTATACCACCCAAAGGTGCGAATTTAGTTGAAGCATTTATATTGTGGAGCGCAACGGAAGGAAAAGCGGATTTGTGGGCAATCACGGAAGGAGACCCTATCTCAAAAATCATTAAAAATACGCCTAATACGATTGCCAGTGTCGGTGGGGCAAATGCGCCTTACCCATGGGATTATGAAACGGTTGATCAAGGTATGACAGATATTTCAGCGTTAATCAATGACTATGGATTGATTGGAATTGATTTTGATGTGGAGGGCGCAGCCCTTGAAGAATCGAATACACAAATGTGGGTTGCGAATGTGGCTTTTAAACTTCGAGAAGCATATCCCAATCTCATTTTAACCCTCACGGTGCCAGATCCCGTTGCCTCAGGGGATGTCACCTATCCAGGTCTTCCCGTCGGTGCCCCTGTCATACTAAATCAAACCCTCCAGCTTAATAACAATAAAATGGTATTTAATTGGGTTAATAAGATGGATTTTGATGAAGATGGTGTAAATGTGGGATGCACACAAACCAGCACCGATATGAGTACGAATTGTTTAGTCATTAGCGGGGTAGCTGGCGCACAATCACTCGCAAGTTTGTTGAATATTTCAACGCTTGAAGCTTATCAATTTTTAGGTGAAATATTCATGATCCCAACAGATGATCAAGGTCATGCGCTGCCACTCACGTTAGCAAATCAAATGGCAATGGCGCTTATGAGCCAAGGCGTAATACACATGGGTTACTGGAGTTTACAACGAGATGATGCAAATCTCGATTATGGAAATCAATTTACACATATTTTGGGATTATCTTAATTCATCCACAATAGCCTGACCAATCGTACCTGTACCGCCGACAATGATGATTTTCATGTGAGGAGTCGTGAGTAGTAATTAATTTAATAGACACTGATAGACATTAATCCTCGTAAGTGATAATCTCTCGCCTTCATCAAGATCCGATAGGATTAACAATAACTAACAAGGATAAATTCAAAATGAAAGTCTATGCAATTTTAGGTGTAAAAGCAGATGATGCAAAAAAGGTAGTCGTTTACACCCGCGTATCCAGTTCAAGTCAAAAAAGTGCTTTAGAAAAATATTGTATTGCACGAGGATATTGTATTCATGAATGGATTAGTGAAATTGGCAGTGGATTAAATTATAATAGAAAGCACTTCAATAAATTGATGGAAGATGTGGAGTTAGGACAGATTCATAAAATTATCGTTGCTCATAAAGACCGCTTGATACGTTTTGGTTTTGAAT